>JAFTDL010000027.1 GCA_017454215.1 Lentisphaeria bacterium
CCCGAACTCGATGTCGTCGGGATGGCAGGCGATGGCGAATGCGCGTTTGGCCATGATCAATGCATCTCCACGTCACACACGCCGAAACCGTGGCGGTAGTAGTTGAAGATCACGCTGGGATGATCCGAAAGCAGGGACATGGGAACGGTGCTGTCGGCGATCTTGTTGGAAATCATATAGGCGGTGAGCCGCTGTCCGAAGGGATTGTCGTGGTGGCCGGGATGCCAGATGGAGACGTTTTCGGCCTTCCAGGTCTCGACGGGACCGACGGTGATGGCGCCGTTGGGAACGTTCTGGACGGTGCCGCCGCCGGAGGTGCGGGCGTTCTGGATCAGGGTGATGGGATGCAGATCCACGATGCGGGTGGACTTTTTGCGGTACTCTTCGGGCGTGGGCGGATTATCCTTGTAGGCGCCCTCGCGGTGCACGGGATCGTTGAAGGCCCAGTGCTTGGTCTCGCCCTGACCGCCCTGCATGATGATGCAGCGGGCCAGATCGTAGCTCTTGGTGTACTCCTCGGGATTCTCGGTGGGGAAGTGGAGATTCTCTTTGGGCATGCGCAGCTCGGGACGGATGCGGTTGAAGCACAGATCCATGTCGGCCTTGGCGAAGCCCAGCGGGAAGTTGATGTCGGCGGCCTTGCCGTCGACGAGCCACTCGTCCATGCCCCAGAAATGGCAGTTCTTGAGGTTGATGTTGAGCTCGTTGACGATCTGGGCGACGATGGGCAGCTGTTCGGTGGGACCGATGGGGCCGCAGATGCCGGCGGGACGGGAAGCGGTGGCCTGCTGCCAGCACTTCACATATTCGAGGGCCTCGGCGGCGTAGAACTCCTGCAGGGTCTCGAAAATGTTGATCTTGAAGCCGGGACGCTCAAGTTTCTTGAGGTCGTTGATGGTGATCTTCGCCGCGGCGTCGAGAATGGACCGGTCAAGGGTCGTGTAATCCCACCACTCGGGAGCGACTTTGGACAATGCGCGCATTTTTTTCCTCCGAAATTGTTTTTTTTGACTTACTTTCCGCTTGAGAAAATCAAGTGTCGTTACATATTATACCACAGGAAAGGATTTTTTCCATTGTTTTTCGGGAAAAAAACCTCTTTTTACCTCTTTTTCGGCTCCCGACGCCCCGCGTTTCCCGAAAAGGATGAGGGCCCGGGGGGAGGGGACCGCCGTCCCCTGCCGGGAACAGAGGCGGGACTATTCGGCGTAGCCGACGCCGACGTAGTAGGCCATGGCCTCCTGGGTGGTGTCGAGGCGGCCGAACTGGCAGACGACCGGGCGGGACGAGGTGATCCTCAGGGCGTACTGGGTCAGTTTGGGAATGACCGCGCCGTTGAGATCCTCTTTTTTATCCAGCCGGAAAGAGAGGATGCGTTCGGCGGGGATGACCTTCCTGATGTTTTTGATCGGTTCCCGGTCGCTGAAATAGATGTCGATGACGCTCTCCACGGGTTCCGCGGAGGTATTGAAGATCATGAGGGCTTCGTGGGACTCCATCTTGTCGGATTTTTTGGGTTCGGGCAGGTAACCGTCCGCGAAATACCACACTTTTTTTCCGCCTTCAGCCATGGTTGTCAACTCCTTGTATTATTTTGTTCTCCGTTTTTGCGGCAGATTTATTTTCCGGCTTTTTTCAGCAGTTTGGTAACGGCGTTCCACGCAAGCTTCGGGCGCCGGTATTCGTCCATGAGGCCTTTGTTGTTGAAGCCGCGGGGACGTGCGGGGATGCGGTAGTCGTTGTAGCTGCGGGTATCGCAGAACATCCAGATGGCGAGGCCGGAACAGCGTTCCGCGGCGAGGACGTGTTCGAAAACGGCGCAGGCCAGTTCGGCCTGATACTCCTCGGTCCAGCGCACGTCGCCGTGCCAGCCGGGAAGTGCCGCCCCGCCGATTTCACTGATGATGAAAGGTTTGTCCTTGAACTCCGGGCGTTCGAGCAGCGTTTCGTACTTGCGCAGGGCGGTTTCCAGCCCTTCGGCGTCGAACTGCTGGACATCGCTCATCTGGGGATTGGCGTACCAGCCGGGGTAGATGTTGAAAGAGAGCACGTCGACTTCGGGCATGGAAATATCCTTGAACGGGATATTGCAGGCGAAGGTGACGGGCCGGGAGCCGTCCTCTTCCTTGAGGATGGCGGCCAGTTCGCGCACGAGGGTGCGCCCGGGCTCGAGATCGCTGCGCAGTTCGTTCATGAAACCCTCCAGGATCACGCAGGGATGGTTGACGCTCTTGCGGGCCATCCGCCGGGTCTGTTCGTGCTGGCGGGCGCGGAAAGTCTCATTGGTAAGATCCAGTTCGCCGTTCCCCCAGCCCATGGATTCTTCCCAGACGAAGAGGCCCAGCCGGTCGCACCAGTCGAGAACGGTCTCGCTCTGGGGGTAGTGACAGCCGCGGATGAAGTTGCATCCCTGAGCCTTGATGAGCTCCAGATCGCGTTTGACCAGCGCTTCGGGCACGGCGAAGCCGAAATCCGGGTGGCAGTCGTGGCGGTTGTAGCCCAGCAGTTTGACCGGCTTGCCGTTGACGAGAAGTCGTCCGTCGGCGGCTTCGACGGTGCGCATGCCGAAGGTTTTTTCGCAGACTTTTCCCCCGGCGGAGACGGCGAGGCGGTGCAGATGGGGCGTTTCACAGCTCCACAGCCTGAAATCCGGAACGGTCAGGGAGAAGGTGCCTCTGCCGCCGGAAATCCTCCGCACTTCGGGCGTTCTGCCGTCGAAGGAGAAGTTCGCCTCGACCTCCTGCGGAAAGGCTCCGGCGAGCTCCACGGTGACGTCGGCGATTCCGCGGACGATGTCCCGGGGGATGATCTTGACATAACCGATCTCCCAGTCGGGGGTGCGGCAGATGGAGACCGGGCGGTAGATGCCGCCGTGGCGGTAGAAGTCGTAGAAGCCGGGAAACAGGGAGTCGTGAGCGTCGTCGGCGCGGTTGTCCACGGCGACGATGAGGGTGTGCTCTCCTTCCGCGCCCGCGTCGAAGCGCAGGACTTCACGCGAGAAGGGCAGATCGCAGCGGCCGATGCTTCTGCCGTCCCAGAAGAACTCCGCCTTGGGACCGAGGCCGTCGAAAGTCAGGGTGACGGGACCTCCGGTGACGACCCGCGTGCGGTAGACGCCCACGCCGCGGCGCAGTTTGAACCGCGGCTCCACATCGAAGCACCCCGGCACGGGGAGAGAGGTGGTGAACTTGACTTTGTCCGCGCCGGGATACTCCTCGAGTTCACCCGAAAAACCGAAATCCCAGAATCCGTTGAGAGAGATCATGATATTCTTTCCTGTCTGTCCGGGGGGCGGGATCATTCGCCGCCGCCCCGAAAAAATTTTACTGGCCCGCTGATGTAATTTACACCGTCGCCGCAAAAATGCAAATATTTTTCAGACCTCGAAATTGAGGCACAGCCGGGTCTGAACGAAGGGACGGACTTTGTTTTCGGCGACGGAAACGTGGGCCGGATGTTTCGAATAGACTTCGAGGGCCGCTCCGTCCTCGAAGGTCGAATCGAGCATGGCGTCGGCGGTGGAGCCGGAAACGCCCGAAATATCGACCGTGATGGAGACAAGTCCGGGGATCCTGCCTGCGAGGTCCTCAAGACCGGCCTTGATGCCGGTCTTGATCCGCGCTTTTTCCTCCTCGCCGAATCCATCTTTGAGTTTCCACAGAATAACGTGTCTTATCATGTTTTTCCTCCTTGCAGATCCCTGTGTTTATCGTCGGTTCTTCCCCTCCGCCGGGTCAGGATCCGTTGTGCGGGGGATCGTCGGCGGGGTGGTAAGGATAGGGCAGAAAGTCCAGTATGCGGTCGTCGCCCGTGCCGCTGAGGGACTGGGCGATGGTGAGTATGTAGCGGAAACTGTCGCTGTTCACCGCGGCCGAAAAGAGATTCGATGAGGCCAGCCGGAGAATGTTGCGCATGTCCCACGGCACGATGATCTTGGGATCGATGCCGCCGATGATCCGCCAGCTGCGCTCCGGAAGAAGGATGCGGTTTTTCCCGTCGCAGACGGCGAAATCGTCGAGTATGTACGCGGGAAAGAAGGGCCCGTTTTCGCCTCCCGACACGCGGCAGGCCAGAGCCGCGAGGACGGAGGCGGCGCCGCTGTGTTCCGAAAGGATGCTCCCGATGCAGTACAGCTCGGGCTTGAGGGTGGTCTCCGGCTCGGCCGTAATGTTCTCTCCGGTCATGAAGGAGGCGATGTCTTCGAGGGAACAAAGATGCTTCTGCGCGGCACGGTGACAGAAGGCCGCGACCGATGCCTCGATCTCGGGCCGGGAATCGTTGTCGAACCACTGCAGATGCACGTCCACCAGAAGATCGAGGAAATCGACGCCGGGCGAACAGAGACGCGAGAGAAAATATTTGCGTCTGCGCCGCAGCAGAAGAGCGGCCTCCAGCTGGTGGACTCTTCTCCGCATCAGGGGGTCTTTGCTCTCGTGCAGAAGTCCCGGCACGCTTCCCAGCTCGTCCTCGCGGGCCAGAAGTTCTGCCATGGCGTTGAGGGCGGTGTTTTCATCCGGATCGTCCAGCAGCGAGGCGATGCGGAGGAGCTCGGGATTCTCCTCACTCATTGCCGGATCTGCGGACCGGGAATTTGCCGATCAGGGCGTTGGAGGCGATGTCCTTGACGTCGTCGGCGAAGTCGCCCCGCAGGATCCAGCGCAGAAAGTTGGGGTCGTTCTCGGCCAGATCGCGCAGAGTCCGGCCCGCGTTCTTGCCGAAGTTGACCACCACTTCGTCGCCGCTCCACTTGAAGCGGCGGCCGCGGTCCACGGCGTCGGGACCGGCCAGATCGCTGAAGGCGGCCAGTCCGGACACGTCTTCGGGCAGTTCCGGGTGACGCTCCATTTCGCCCGCAAGGACTTCCAGCGTGGCGGCGGTGTCGGCTCCGGCGCTGTGAGCGTCATCGAGCTCCTTGCCGCAGAAGAACTTATATGCGGCGGTCAAAGTCCGCGGATAGAGTTTGCAGAAGATGTTGTAGGCGTCGACGATCTTGTGGCTGACCGCGGCAAAATCGTATCCGGCGCGCTTGAACTCCGCTTCGAGGATCGGCACGTCGAAACCGCTGATGTTGTAACCGGCCAGGTCACAGTCCGACAGGTAGTTGAAGAGTTTCTCGGCGATATCGGCGAAGGAGGGCGCGTCGGCCACGTCGGCGTCGCTGATGCCGTGGATGGCCGTGGCTCCGGCGGGAATGGGGATCCCCGGATTCAGGCGGCGGACGGTGGTCTGCCGACGCCCGTCGGGGTAGAGTTTGACCACGGCGATCTCCACGATCCTGTCGCGCTGGGGCACGACGCCGGTGCTTTCGATGTCGAAAAAGGCGAGAGGACGGTCAAGTTTCAGGCGGCCAGGCATGGTGTTTTCTCCTTAGCGTTTTTCTGTTTCCGGCATTTCATCGGAAGTCGTTTGCGGGGAACGGTCACTTCCGGTCGTCTTTTTTCAGGCGCTCCACATCGGCGTCGGCGAAGGCGACGACGTCGCGGAATTTATCGAGATTCTCCGGCGCGGCGCAGATCAGCGTCTTATGCGCCTCGGAAACGGTTTCCGCAGTGTCGAGAAGTCCGGGAGCGGCGGGACCGGCCGCCGGGACGGATTCCGGAGCCGGGTCCGGAGCTTTCTCGGTGAACGTGAAGAGTTTTATGACGCCCAGATCGCGCAGCAGCTTCTGCAGTACGGCGCTTGCATTGCAGAGAGACATCTCGGTGTGGTCGCGCCGGCTCTTGAGGACCAGCATGGTCAGGACGCCCATGAAGGTGCTGTCCATGGCGGTGCACTGTCCCAGATCGATGACGAGGCGCTGAAGGACGCGTCCGCCCTTGGCGATCTCGCGCAGGGGCACGGCATACTCGAAATTCGCCCGGCCGCACACCTTGACGGTGCAGACGCCGTTTTCATCGGAAATGACAAGATCGGAACTGCGCATATTGCATAGCCTCCCTGACCGGAACCTTATTGAGCCGCGCCGATGACGGCCTTGATCCGCCGGACGCCGCGGCTGGAACTCTCTTCTTTGAGGATCTTGAAGCTGACCAGTTCGCCGGTCCGGGCCGCGTGGGGCCCGCCGCAGATCTCGCAGCTGACGTCGCCCATGGTGTAGACCTTGACGATCTGGCCGTACTTGCTGCCGAAAAGTCCCATGGCGCCTTTGGCGCGGGCGCTGTCGACGTCCATCTCCTCGCAGACGACAGGCAGATCGCGGGCGATGGCCTCGTTGACCAGTTTTTCGGTTTCGGCCAGCTGTTCGGGAGTCATCTTGTCCGGATGGGAGAAGTCGAATCTCAGCCGTTCGGCGGTGATGTTGGAGCCGCGCTGCTCCACGTGGGTCCCCAGCACTTTGCGCAGGGCGGCCTGCAGCAGGTGGGTCGCGGTGTGGAGCCTCGCGGTGGCCACGGAGTGGTCGGCAAGTACGCCCTTGAACTTCTGCTCCGCGCCGGCCCGCGACATTTCCTGATGCTTTCTGTAGGCCTCCTCGTATCCGGCCATGTCCACGGTGAAGTTCTGCTCGCGGGCCATCTCGCAGGTAAGTTCGATGGGGAATCCGTAAGTTTCGTAGAGGTTGAAGGCGTTCTTGCCGGAGATGACCTTGCGTTCCACGAAGGCCGGAACGCGGTCGATGAGCTTCTGGAACTCGCGGATGCCGTTTTCGAGGGTGATGCCGAACTGCTTCTCCTCGCGGTCCAGCTCCTGGGTGATGACGGCTCTGCGTTCCTCAAGTTCCGGATAGAATTCTTTGAACTCGTCGATCACCACATTGGCGATGCGGCTGGTGAAGAGTTCTCCCGTGATGCCCAGTTTGCGGCCCTCGCGGATGGCGCGGCGGATGAGACGGCGGAGCACGTAGGGCTGATCCACTCTGCCGGGGGTGATGCCGTCGCCGATGATGAACGTCGCCGCCCGCAGGTGGTCGGCGATGATGCGCTCCGAGGCGCAGCGCTCGGCGGGCGCGGAAATGCCGCGGACGGCGTCCAGTTCGGCGAAGATCGGAGCGAATATCTCGGTCTCGTAGCAGCTGGCCTTGCCCTGAAGCACCGCGGTGACGCGTTCCAGTCCCATGCCGGTATCGACATTGCGCTGGGCCAGAGGCTCGAAGGCGCCGTCGGCGGTTTTGTTGTACTGCATGAAGACGTCGTTCCAGATCTCGACCCAGCGTTTGTCGGCGGGATCGAATTTTTCGGGAGCGGGTTTGGGACCGGTCCAGTAGAACATCTCGGTATCCGGACCGCAGGGGCCGGTGGTCCCGGCGGGCCCCCACCAGTTGTCCTTGCGTCCCAGTTTGGCGATGCGGTTTTCGGGAATGCCGTGACTCCGCCACAGCTCGAAGGCCTCCGCGTCGAAGGGCACGCTGTCGTCTCCGGCAAAGACGGTCACGGCCAGCATGTCCACGGGAATATTGAGGTTTTCCTTTCCGGTGAGAAACTCGAAGCTGAAGCCGATGGCCTCTTTCTTGAAATAGTCGCCCAGAGACCAGTTGCCGAGCATTTCGAAGAAGGTGAGATGCACGGGATCGCCCACTTCGTCGATGTCTCCGGTGCGGATGCATTTCTGACAGTCGGTCAGGCGGTTGCCCGCGGGATGCTTCGCGCCCTGCAGATAGGGCACGAGGGGATGCATTCCCGCCGTGGTGAAGAGACAGGTGGGATCGTTGTCGGGGATCAGGGACGCGCTCCTGATCTCCTGATGCCCGTTGCGTTTGAAAAATTCGATATACTTTCTGCGCAGTTCCGTTGCTTTCATGACGTTCCGTAAAACTCCCTGTTGGATATTGGTCTTCAACTCGATAATATACACACGTCAGCCGTTTTTTTCAAACGGATTCGGCGTAATCCTTCATCGCGTCCGCTCCGAGAGAAAGGCTTCGTGCCAGTAGGCGGCATCCTCACGGCGGTCGTGTTTGAGCAGATACCTCACCAGCAGGCGCTCTCCCTGAGGTGAGGCGACGCCGCATTTCCGGTAGCGCAGAAGCAATTCTCCCGCCTGATCGAATCGCCGCCGGTCCAGCAGAAATCCGACCGTTGCCTCCCGTTCGCTCCGGGGGATCATTTTCTCCGGAACGGTCGCAGCAGTCAGCCACAGGGCCGACGCAAGGGGCGGCAGGAAGAAAAGCGCGCCCACGGATCTTTTCTTCACGAGACCCGCAAACCGCACAGCGCCCGCGCCTCCCGCGATGCAGAGCAGCGGCAGGACCGGGATCCGGAACCGGTAATAGATCTCGCAGAAGACCAGCGAGGAAAAATAGATGCCGATGAGCAGTTCCGTGAGCAGGATCGTGCGGGACCGGATCAGAAGAGCCGGAAACAGCAGCGCAAAAAGGAGCGTGACCGGCAGACACAGCACCTTCAGCGTCAAAATGGCTTCCCTGTGAGCATAGAACGACAGGGAATTGGGATTTTCGAACGGAGAGATCATGGCGAATACGGTTCCGGGCATCCGCCGGATGACGCCCGCGACGGCTCGGACCGGGGAGGCGAGGCTGTCCTTACCCTGCATGAACTCGAAAACATTCCTGCCGTTGCCGGGGAGTATGGCGAGGGAAGAGGTGTGATGGAAGTTGTAGACCAGAACCGGGGACATGACGAGAAATGCACACAGCGCATACAGGGCCAGCCGTCCGTATTTGTCGGGGTGCTTCGATGCGGGGATGAACCAGAAGAGGACCGGCAGACAGACCACGGGAATGAAATTTTCCCGGCCGAGGATGCACAGCCCCGCGAAAACGCCCGCGGCGGCGGCCTGACACAGCCCTTTTCTCCGGCGCAGACTGCGAACGAAAAAGTACAGCAGCGCAGTGAAACACAGCGCCAGCGGCGCCGCCCTGAGAAAATCGAGGGAGATGAGCAGTGCGCTGCCGCAGAAAATCCACATGGTGCCCGCAACGGCGGCGGAAGTGCGGCCGAATCCGGCGTACACCGACGTCCGGAAGATCACCCACGGGATCAGCGACGAAACGGCCAGCTGAAGAAGCCGCATGGCGGGGAGCAGACCTCCGGTCAGTTTCGCCAGTGCGGCGAGAAAAAGCGTGTAAGCCGGACTGTAGAGATACCTGCCCGGAACGGGCAGAACACCCTCCTTCGCCATGCTCACGGCGGCTTCGAGCATGGTGTACTGGTCCATGCCGGGCCGGGGAGCGGAGAAGAGCCCCATGCGGCTGCCCTGAAACCAGACAAGGAAACCGAGAGTGAAATTCAGAACACACAGGATCTTACCGAAATGGCGGCGGAGCAGACGATCGGGATTCATTGCCGTTATTCCTTTTTTTTCTCCAGTTCCTCCCAGCGGGCGTAGAGGCGGTCGAGTTCGGCGCGGGCGGAAGCGAGTTTCGCCTGCATGAGGGGGGCGTCCTTGGCCCGGGTGGTGTAGAAATCCGGGGCGGTGAACTCCTTTTCCAGCGCGGAAACCGCCTCCTCGGCCCGCAGGACGGCGTCCTCCATGCCCTCCAGTTCGCGCTGCTCCCTGTAGGAGAGTTTTCCCGCAGGCTTCCCGGGACGCCCGCGGACGGGCGGCGGCGCGGATGGCTTTTTTTCGGGCGCGGCGGCGGCGCGGCGCTCCGTCTGTTTGGAGGCAAAATAATCGTAGTCGCCGTTCCACAGCGCGATGCCCTCCCGGGGATCGAAGCTCAGGATCCTGTCGCACACCCGATCGAGAAAATAGCGGTCGTGGCTCACCACGATGACGGGCGCGGACCAGCGGCGCAGGGATTCTTCGAGCACGCGGAGCGTGGGAATATCCAGATCGTTGGTGGGTTCGTCCAGTATGAGAAAGTTGCCGCCCTGTTTCAGCACCGCGGCCAGCAGCAGCCGGGCCTTTTCGCCGCCCGAGAGATACTTCACCTTCGAGTTGATCCGCCCGTCGTCGAAGAGGAGCCGCTTGAGGTAACTGCGCACGGAGATCCACGCGCCGTCGATCTGAACGCTGCCGCAGTCACCCGCCACGGCCTCCGCCGCGGTCTTTTCGGGATCGAGGACGATCCGGCTCTGGTCCGCGTAGTTGAATCTGACCGTATCGGCGACGCTTATCGTTCCCGCATCGGGGACGAGGGAGCCCGTGATGAGTTTGAGAAGCGTGGTTTTTCCGATGCCGTTGGGCCCCACGACGCCCGTTTTGGATCCCGCCGGGAACTCGCAGGAAAAATCCTTTATCAGCTGCCGTCCGCCGATGCTGAAGGAGACGTTCTTCAGTTCGACGACCTTGTTGCCCAGCCGGGGCGGTGCGGGCAGGATCAGCTCCACATCACCCTCGCGCCTGGGAGACTCCACTGCCGAGAGTTCCTCGAAGCGCCTCAGACGGCCCAGATTGCGGCGGAGCCGGGCCTTGGGGGAGCGGCGCACCCAGTCGATCTCAAGGCGCAGAAACTTCTCGCGCCGTTCGGTCTCGGCATCCTCGGCGCGGATGTGCGCCTCCTTGGCTTCGAGAAAATCGGCATAGGAACCGGCGCATGAAAAAAACGCCCCGTTCGACAGTTCGACGATGCGGGTGGCGACGCGGTCGAGAAAGAAGCGGTCGTGGGTGACGAAAAGACACGCGCCCCGGCAGGAGGAAAGGATGTTTTCCATCCAGCTGACCGTATCCACGTCCAGATGGTTGGTGGGTTCGTCCAGCAGCAGCAGATCGGGTTCGGCCGCGAGGGTGCGGGCCAGCAGCACCCGGCGCATTTCGCCGCCCGAAAGTTCCGCGAGGGGACGCTCCGGATCCAGCGCCAGCTTGTCGAGCATGGTCTCAAGTTTGTTCCCGGTGTTCCACGCCTGATGGAGCGTGAGCATGTGTTCCAGCCGGACCGCTTCGGAAGACGCGGGAGACAGCCGGTCGTAGCGGGCAAGAAGATCCTCGAAGAAGGCCAGGCCCTCCTTCACCGTGCTCCCCACGGTCTTTCCGGCCGTGTCTCCCGGATCCTGCGGCATGCAGGCGATGCGGCAGTTCCGGGCGACGCTGACGGTCCCCGAGGCGGGCTTCTCGGTCCCGGCAACGATGCGCAGAAAGGTGGATTTGCCGCAGCCGTTGCGCCCGATGAGGGCAACTCTTTCTCCTGTGCCGATGCAGAGATCCGCGTCCTTCAGCAGGATCTGACTGCCGACGGCGAGGTTGAGTTTTTCACCCGACCACAGAGGCTGTTCGTTCATCGGTCACTTTCCTATGCAGAAGCGGTGAAAAACGGCGTCCAGCAGGTCGGGAGACGCAGTTCTGCCCACGGTCCCGCCGAAGCGCCGCGAGGCCTCGGCCAGATCGGAGGCGGCAAGTTCGTACGCCGAGGAGAGCAGACGCTTTTCCGCGCTTTCCAAAGCCGCCGAACCCTGTTCCAGCAGGGCCGCCATGCGGGCGTTGACGGCCACGTCGGGGAGAACGCCCTCTCCCCGGTCCCGTCCGACGACGCGCCGGAAGACTTCGACGAGCTCCTTCATCCCTTCGCCCGTAACGGCGGAAACGGCCGCATGCGGGACTTCCGGCGGCGCCGGAGGAACGAAGCCGGGAACGAGGTCGATCTTGTTCCACACGGCGATGAGATTTTTCGCACCGGAGTTCCGCAGTTCGTCCAGCGCGGCAGCGCCGTCGGCGGCGGAAGCGTCGACGAGGCCGAAGGTCACCTGAGAAGCGGCGATGGAACGGCGGCTCCGCTCCACGCCCAGTTTCTCCACGGGGTCGGCGCTCTCGCGCAGACCGGCGGTGTCGGTGAGGATGACGGGCACCCCGGCCAGAACGGCGCGGGCTTCGACCGTGTCGCGGGTCGTTCCCGGCAGGGGACTTACGATGGCCCGGTCATAGCCCAGAAGACAGTTGAGCAGACTGGATTTGCCCGCGTTGGGCCGTCCGGCGATGACGACTTCGACCCCGTCCCGCAGCAGGCGGCCGCGCTCCCGGGTGGCCAGCAGTTCGTCCGCATCCCGGATGACGGCGCGGCAGTTCTCCGCCAGTTCTTCGTCGGAGGAAAAATCCAGTTCCTCGTCGGGAAAATCCAGCCGGGCCTCGCACTCCGAACGCAGGGCGTCCACCCGGTCGCAGAGGGCGTTGAGTTTTTCGCTGAGAGCTCCCGCCAGCTGTTTCTGGGCCAGATCGAAGGCCGCCTCGCTGCCGCTGGAAACGATGTCCGCCACCGCCTCGGCCTGAGCCAGATCGAGTTTGCCGTTGACGAAAGCCCTGAAAGTGAACTCCCCCGGTTCGGCCATGCGGCAGCCGCAGGCAAGCAGACGGCGCAGAACGTTGTCCGCGGCGGCGGTTCCGCCGTGGCACTGGATCTCGACGACGTCGTCCCCTGTGTAGCTGGCCGGAGCCTTCATGTAAACGGCCAGCGCGGGATCGTGCCCGACTTTTCCCAGATACATCCTGCGCGGTTCCGCGTCCGCGAGTGAGAGCCGCCCCCGCCAGACGCGCCCCGCGATCTCCACGGCCCGGGGGCCGGAAACGCGGATGACCGTTACGGCGCCCCCCGTGCCGCTGGCGGGCGCGGTGATGGTGTCGGAAGTATTCATCAGCGGTAAATCTTGACCGGAGTCCGCGCGCCGCCGTTCCGGGCCGATTCGTAGACCGCCATGACGAGGGAACTGCTGTTGGCCGCGTCGGCAAAAGTGACCCCCGGCGCGCGTTTTTCGCGGATGGCTTCGACCACGTCGGCCAGCTGGGCGGCGTGACCGCTTCCGTAATAGCTCTTGCCTGCGACGGAGGAGTTTTCCCGGTCCCCGGCCAGAGCGGTCCGGATCATTTCCGCCCGCTCCGGCTCCCGGGCGGAGACCTTTTCGCAGGATTCGTTGACGTAGTCCAGCGCGGCCAGCTCCCCGTCGAACAGCAGCGAACTGCGCCAGCTTTCGGCACTGGAATTGGTGGCGCAGACCGTGCCGCAGAAACCGCGCTCGAACTCAAGGATGAACACGGCGGTGTCTTCGACCTCGATCACTCCCTGATGGGTCATGTTCGCCGTGCGGGCCGAAACGGCGGTGACGTCTCCGAAAAGAAAACGCAGCTGATCCAGATGGTGGATCGCCTGGTTGATGAGAATGCCCCCGCCTTCGCCCGACTGAGTGCCGCGCCATTCGTCCTTCAGGTAGTAGTCGTTGGTGCGCAGACAGCGGAAGTTGAGATCCACCATGAGAATGCGCCCGAACGCACCGTCGGAAATGAGTTTCTTCATGCGGATGTTGTGGGGCTCGAAACGGTGCTGGAAAATGCCCGAGGCGACCAGTTCGGGATGCTTCGCCGCGGCGGCGGTCATGACGTCGAGGTCCTCCTGAACACGGCCCAGGGATTTCTCGCAGACCACGTGCTTGCCCGCGTCGAGAGCCTCGACGGCGATCCGCGCGTGACTGGCGTGATCGGTGCACACGCTGACCAGCTGTACTTCGGGATCGGCGAGCAGCTCCCTGTAATCCTGCGACCGTTTGCCGATGCCGTATTTGTCGCCCTTTTCGGCCATCCTTTCCGGTTTGAGGTCCGACAGATGCACGACTTCCACCCCCGGCAGACGCCGGTATCCTTCAATGTGCGTCGGCGCGATCACGCCGCACCCGATGACTCCGACCTTTATCATGATGCCTTCCCTACCGTCAAAAAAGGACACTCCTCCCGAAGGGAGAAGTGCCCGGTTTGTTTCGGATCCTCAGAGACCCTTGAGCATGTTGAGCAGCACGCCCGCCGCCACGGCGGAGCCGATGACACCCGCCACATTGGGTCCCATGGCGTGCATGAGCAGAAAATTGCCCGGATCGCTCTCCTGACCGACCTTGTTGGCCACCCGCGCCGCCATGGGCACGGCGGAGACGCCCGCCGCGCCGATGAGCGGATTGATCTTTTCCTTGCTGAAAAGGTTCATGATCTTGGCGAAGATCACTCCTCCCGCCGTGCCGATCGAGAACGCGATCGCGCCGAGCAGCAGGATCCCCAGCGTCTGCGGCGACAGGAACTGATCCGCCGC
>JAFTDL010000236.1 GCA_017454215.1 Lentisphaeria bacterium
CCGCAGACTTATACAAGAGAACGTTACGATAAACTGCTTTCCGACGCGGTCGAGGCCAATATGAACACACTGCGGGTCTGGGGCGGCGGCCTCTATGAAAACGAGGACTTCTACGACCTCTGCGACGAAAAAGGCATCCTGCTCTGGCAGGACGGCATGTTCGCTTGCGCCCACTATCCCGCAAGCCCGGATTTTCTCGGACTGATCGCGAAAGAACTTGAGTATCAGGTCAAGCGTCTGCGCGACCACGCCTGCATCGCCCTGTGGTGCGGCGACAACGAATGCGGCACGTTCCTGCGCTGCGTCGGTCCGAAGGAACTGCCCTTCGCCCTCAACTACGACCGTTTCAACCAGACCGTGGGCAAAGCGGTGAGAGCCGCCGATCCCACCCGCACCTTCTGGCCCACCAGTCCCTGCAACAGCGTGGAGGACGCCAACGGCTGGGACGACGACTCCAAAGGCGACATGCACTACTGGAACGTCTGGCACTCGGGCGCGCCCATCGAGGCCTATTACGACGTGATCCCCCGCTTCTGCTCGGAGTTCGGCTTTCAGTCCTTCCCCGCCCAGCGGACCGTGGACTTCTACACTCGGGGGAAACAGCGCAACATCACTTCTCCCCTCATGGAGCACCACCAGCGCAACGCCGGAGGCAACTCCAAGATCGTCGAGATGTTCACCCGCTATTTCCGGCTGCCGGCCACGTTCGGGGATTTCATCTACTTAAGTCAGGTCCAGCAGGCCGTCGCCATCAAAAGCGGCGTCGAATTCTGGCGCACCCTCCGCCCCGTTTGCATGGGCACGCTCTACTGGCAACTGAACGACAACTGGCCCGTGGCTTCGTGGTCCAGCCTCGATTATTTCGGCCGCTGGAAACAGCTGCACTACCACGCAAAACGCTTCTACGCGCCCGTACTGGCGACGGCCATCCGCAAGACGCCCGACACCGTGGAACTGCGCATGGTCAACGATCTGACCGTCCCCGTCCGCGGAGAACTCGAACTTTCTCTTTACAAGGTCTCGGGAAAGATCGTCTCCCGGCGGAGCATCCCCGTCGACCTTGCGCCGCTCTCCGCCGCGGTCCTCGCAACCATCCCTCTGGCCGAACTCACTTCGACGCCGCAGGAGGATTTTCTCTATCTTGCGTTCGACAACGGCCGGGTCCGCTGCTCCAACGAGTGCTTCCTCGCCAGATACAAAGCGTATGAATTTCCCGTGCCGCGGATAAAAAAGAGCATCTCCTCCGACGAAAACGGCAATATGTTTCTTGCTTTATCCACCGACAAGCCCGCCTTCTTCGTCTTCGCGGAGTTTTCCGACGCCGACGCCGTCTTCGATGACAACAGCTTCACCCTCCTGCCGGACCGTCCCCGCAAGATCGCCTTCCGCACCGCGGATCCCCGCAGCGCTTCGGATCTCGAAAAAGTTCTCGTCGTCCGCCATCTCCGCGGCTCCTACGGGGACTGACGCCCCCGGAATGCCGTTTGTGTTCACCGGCTGACGCCCCTGCGGAATGCCGCGGGGGAGACGCCGAAAAGCCGTTTGAACCGGTTTGAAAAGTAGTAGCGGTCGCACATGTGACAGGCTTCCGCGATGTCATCCAGAGAAAGATCGGTGTTGAGCAGCATCTTCTTTCCCTGCCGGAGAAAGAATTGTTCCCGGTATTCCCGGGGGGGGCACCCCATTTCCTTCCTGAATATCTGAAACAGCAGGGGAACGCTTATACCGCACATTTCCGCGATCTCTCCGATCTTGTAATCCTGTTCCCCCGTCAGAAGCCGGATGATCTGCCGGATCCGGCTGCCGGTCCGCCGCATACCCGGCCGGATCCCGCCGGAAAACCGCTGGAGCACCGTTTCCACCAGAAGCAGGGCGAGGGCCTCCCAGCCGGGCCGGTGGATTTTTTCCAGCTCGATGGCCTCCCGCAATTCGACGAGGATCCTCTCCCAGTTTTTCGGGTCGGGATTCCACACCCCCAGTCCTGGAATGACCTCGTCGAAATCCATTTGTCCGAGCATGTGATCCCTGACGGGAAAGTGAAACCACAAATAGCGCCATTTGCCGCAGGATCGGAAGGTGTAGCGGTAGCCCGGTTTGTAGACGCAGAAGGCCCCCTTCGGCGCCGCGACGACGGCATCGTTCAGAGAGATATTTCCCGTTCCCTCCACGGGGAAGAGCAATCCCCACGGATCGATCAGTCGCCGGGTCCAGGCGATGTCGTTGTTGGTGTTTTCCGCGCCTACCAGTTCCGAAAAAAAAGATTTCTCCGGTGATTTTATAGAATCACACATTTTATTCAGCGGATCACTCATTGCAAAAAACTCCATTTCGTGTATAATTTAACATTGACAAAGATGAATTTCAAATCAGGGGGGATGATTTTTTCATGAAGATCCGCAACGCACGCGCAGACAGATTCGTTTCGCCCGATATCGGGGAGACCGTTCTGCGGGGAGATATCGGGGAACTGGCGGAACGGATGTTTTTCCGCCGCATCAATTCTCCGGAGGCGCGGAATGTCGTCTATCGGGAGACCGTTGACGCATTCAGGAACAAACTGGATGACGCCCGGAAGGTCATCGGCATCTGGCAGGGCGAGTTCTGGGGCAAATGGGTCATCGGCGCTTCCCGGGTCGCCCGGTATCAGCACAACGAGGAGCTGAAGTCATTTGTCCGCAGCGCCGCGTGGGAACTTCTTTCCCTCCGGGACGGCGACGGATGCATCAGCACCTACCGGAATCCGAACGTCTTCTCCGCCGCGCCGGAGGAAGAGGTCCTCAAGGTCATCGGCAATCCCTGCGACTGGTGGTGGAACATCTGGTGCCGCAAATACACCCTCTGGGGCTTGATCGAAGCCGCCGAGCTGACCGGGGACGGCCACATCATGGAGGCGGCCGGAAAACTTCTCGGCCAGCTGATCGACACGCTGGAGGAGAAGAAGATCGACATCCGCCGGACGGGGACCTTTCAGGGGATGCCCAGCTGTTCCATCCTGAAGCCCGTGGTGATCCTTTACCGGGAGACGGGAAATGAGAGATTCCGCAAATTCGCGGACGCCATTGTGCGCGGCTGGGAACGGGAGGACGGTTCCGCGCCGAATCTCATCCGGAACAGCTTCTCGGGGAAACCGGTCGATGCGTGGTATCCCGAGCTCGGCGCCTGGGAAAAAGCCTACGAAATGATGTCATGCCTCGACGGGCTTCTGGCGTATTACCGGCTCACCGGATACGAGACCGCTTTGAATGCCGTGGAGAACATGTACGAACTTCTGGTGAAATACGAGTCCAACCGGGTGGGGAGCGTCGGCTACAACGACCAGTTCCGCCGTTCCGGCATCTATTTGAACAGTCTGTCCGAGCCCTGCGACGCCGTCCACTGGCTCCGGCTCTGCTTCGAACTTTTCAAACTGACGGGCAAACCCCGTTACATGGATTCCTTCGAGCATACGTTCCTCAACGCGTTTCTCGCCGGGATCTTCAAAGACGGCAGCTGGGGGATGCGGACGGTCCGCAGTTCCGGACATCACCGGACGGCGCCGGAACAGGCGAAGATGAAGTTCAACCACTGCTGTGTGAACAACA
>JAFTDL010000237.1 GCA_017454215.1 Lentisphaeria bacterium
CTGCCACAGGTCGCGGAAAGTGCGGATCACCCCCTTGAGCAGCGCATCGTAATGCTCCGGAAAAGTCTCCGTGTTGGCCTCGCCCTGATACCACAGGACGGCGCTGACCGCGTAAGGCGCAAGGGGCCGGAGAAGGTTGTCGCAGAGCATGTGAAAGGACTTCGGTTCGCCGATGCCCGTAAAGACCATGTCCTCCATGGCGGTGCATCCCATGTCGGCGGCTTCGGCGATCTTCCAGTCTCCGGCGAGGGATATTTTTTCGTCCCCGCAGGAGACGAACATCTCCTCTTCCGGCCCCGTCATGCCGCCGAAGGTGCAGATGGAGCAGCAGGCCGCGACCCTGATCGCGATGGTGAGCGTGTCCGAGCCGTTCAGTTCTGCGGGCAGCGTGTAGCGGCGGACGGTGTTCCAGTGCTCCATGCGGTTGGCTTCTCCGGTGGAGCCGATCAGGCGGCCGTTGACGAAACACGCGTCCGCCCGGTCGCAGATCCCCGGAGAAACGAGCAGTTCCCGGCCGCGGAAATGCGGAGGAAGCACGACCTTTCTGCGGTAGAGAAATACCCCCGCATGGGGGTGTCCGGCCTCGCTCCAGCTGCCGGGCAGATCCTGGACCTGCCAGCCGGAGTCGTCGTAACCGGGATCCTCCCAGTTCTCCAGTTTCTCCGGCAGTTCCCACGCGGGAGAAAAGTCTTCGATGCACCGCACGAGCCGTGCGCCGGGCAGGATGTCGTTCGCCGACGGTTCGGGATTTCTCTCCGGAGCAAAGAGGAGCGACTCGTACTTTTCAAGCTGTTTTCCGTAGAACTCGTCCTCGGCCAGACGGTACTCCGAAACGAAGGTCTCGGCGCCCACGCCGCCCCGGGAGACCGAGAGCAGTCCCACGGGCACGGAGAGTTTTTCGGCAATGTCCGCGGCGAAAAAGAAGCCCACGGCCGAAACGCCGGTCCGGACGGAATAGTCGATCCACTCCCCCTCCGCGTCGTCGGGCGTTCCCGCAAAGGCCGCGGGCCGGGGACGGAACACCCGCACGGGGTGCGGCGGAACGGGCAGAGGCGTCTGCACCCGCACAAGGTCGTACTCCATATTGGACTGCCCGGAAACGACGAACACGTCGCCCACCGCCACGTCGCGGAAATGCACGGAGCTCTTTCCGTCCGAAAGGCTCATTTCGACACGGTCGGCCGCCTTCATCGGCGGCAGTTTGAGAAAGAAGTGCCCGTCCCTTCCGGCAAAAGTCACGGCCTCGGCCGTTCCCGCCCGGCAGACCACCTTCGACAGAGGCTCGGCATGGCCCCACACAGGGACGAGCCGGTTCCGCTGAAGGATCATTCCATCTCCGAAAACACCCGCCGGCCGCAGGGCGCACCGGGAACAGGCCGCGTTTTCCCCGTTGTTTTTATCAGCATCGGTCATCTGATCGGTCAACATGATTTCCGCCTTTCCGTTTTTCGCATCGCCGCGTTCGTCGGCGGGTGTAATTTAGCACGCGGTACGCAAAAATTCCACCGTTCTTTCCGCCGCGCCGGAGTTCCTGTGCAAAAAAAGTGTCAAAATCCCCGAAAATCATTTGGAATTTGACGCACGGAGGGTTATTTTATACAAGAAGACAATGTTCTTGCACGGAAACAGTCCGTTTTCAAACCGGAAACAATTATTTTTTGGGAGGGCAAAAGAATGAAGCGCAGTATGTTCATCGGAATGACCATGTCGGCACTGGTGTTGCTGGCCGCCGGATGCGGCACCGACCGTCCGCCGGAAGACCTGACGGGAGCCGTTCCCGAAGCGGTCGCCGATCCCAACGGCGCCGGCTACAACAACACGTCTCTCAACTCCGGCAGCGGTGACGGCTTCGGCGGCGCCGGCAACAACGGAGCCACCCCCGGCCGGTGGGTCGCCTCGTCCGCCCTCGGCGGCACCGCCGACAAGGACGGCTGGGTCGAAGCCGATCCCTCCGGCAACCGCCTCGGCATGCCCATCATCTACTTCAAGTACGACGAAGACGCCCTCGTGCCCAGCGAAAGAGAAAAACTCGACCGCATCGCCGCCTACATGAGCGACAAGCCCACCCTCGGGCTCGTGATCGAAGGCCACTGCGACCAGCGCGGCACCGAAGAATACAACCGGGCTCTGGGCGAACGCCGCGCCAACGCCATCCGCGCCTATCTGGCCAAGCGGGGCGTCGACGACGCCCGGATGAAGACCGTGAGCTACGGC
>JAFTDL010000238.1 GCA_017454215.1 Lentisphaeria bacterium
AGCATCTGTTCGAGGATGACCTTGGTCTTTTCCAGATCGAGGAAGCGTCCCTTGACCGCGCCGCAGTTTTTCAGCGCGTGAAAGAGTTCGAAGCCGATCCCCTCGATGTAGCTGAAAGTCAGAGCCACATAGCCCATGGTGACCAGTCCGCCCAGGGCCGACAGCTGTTCCACCAGCAGGACTTTGGCGCCGTTGCGGGCGGCGCACATCGCCGCCCCGAACCCGGCATAGCCGCCGCCGGCAACCAGCACATCGACATTGCGGACGACGGGGATCTCTTTGGCTCCCCACGCGAATTTTTCCATCACAGACATGTTTTTCCTCCTTTGGTCGTATGTCAGGGGTGAGTGGTGAAATCAAGACGGGCAAGCGCCTGATGCAGGAGCTCGGACAATTTCGTTTCATCGAAACCGGACGGAGGAACGCTGATGCCGACGGCGACCGGCAGTCCGGCATTGCCGTTGGCACGCCCGGAAGCGATGAAGCACCGGCCGGACCGGAAGACCGCCGCGAACCCTTGCTCACGGATCTTTTTCAGCTCCCGCAGCAGCGTCGTCCGGTCGCCCGCCGCCGCGGCCCATTCCCGGTCCGAGGGCAGTCCGATCGAACCGATGATGCGGGTCCGGAGTTCCGGCGACGCTTCGGCCAGCAGGACCCGCCCCGTGGCGTTGCCGTAAAAACATTCCTCATCGGGCGCATTCGCAGTGAGCCGGGTGACCCGGGAGGAAGTGCATGAAAAGAGCCGCCGGTATTTTCCGTTGCGGACCGTGGCGATGGTGACATCTCCGCCGCAGGCCGTGTTGAGGTCGACGGCGATCGATTCCGCCGTTTTCCGGAACAGCACATTTTCCTCCCGCCGGGCGGCCAGATCGCTGAACAGAGGACCGAGGTGGTATTCTCCCGCGGTATCCCGAAGCAGCAGACCGTTGCGCACCATCGACTGCAGCTGCTGGCAGAGGGCGGATTTCTTGTATCCCGTCACCGCACAGAGACTTTTCAGCGTGCAGTGCTCCTGCGCCGCCACCAGTTTCAGAACCTTCACGGTCTTGTCGATCACCTGCCCCATGACAACGTTTTCTCCTTTCGTCGCGGACTAATATACCGCCGCCCGAAATCATTGCAAACCGGGAAAAGGACAAGACCATGAAAAAAACAAAAAATTTTAATATAATTAAACGATAAAACAAAAACAGCCGATATCTGAATCTGAAATCGGAAAAGGTTTAATTATATTGAACTTGCTGCCCGTCCGCTTTTTTGCGCTGCACGAAAAACGGCGCTCCTACTCGGACGCCTGAGCCTCCTGCGGCGTGAAGCGGGGCAGGTAGAGGCAGAAGGTCGTGCCTTTGCCGAGAGTCGAATCCAGATGCACCCAGCCCTGATGGTGGCTGACGGTGCCGTAGACCATCGACAGGCCCATGCCGGTCCCCACGCCCACGGGCTTGGTGGTGAAGAAGGGCTCGAAGGCCTTGGACTTCACCTCTTCGCTCATGCCGCAGCCGTTGTCGGAGATCTTGATGAAGAGATAGTTTTCGATCTTTGCGTCACCGATGTCCGCGGGAGGCGCGAAGGGGTATCCCGAGTCCTGCGCCGCGCCGACGCTGATGGTTATGTCGCCCGACTCCTGCTCGCCGGTGGCGTCCACGGCGTTGATGAGCAGATTGATGAGCACCTGCCGCAGCTGGACGGCGTCGGCCTGGATGTGCCAGTCGCCCTCCGCCACGTCGAGATGCAGCGAGACCCGGTTGGCCGCGTGGGGCCTCAGCAGGGTCCGGCTGTCCTCGATGAGTTTTCTCACATCCACGTCGGCGACGCGGTACTTGCCCTTGCGGGCGAAGCCCAGCAGCTGGCTGGTGAGATGTCCGGCCTGTTCGGCGATCTTGCCGATGCGGTCCAGCCTCTGGCAGAACTCCGGATTGTCGGAGTTCATCATCATGCCCATGTCGACGTGGCCGAGAATGGAGTGGATGCAGTTGTTGAAGTCATGGGCCACGCCGCCCGCGAGAACGCCGAGGGACTCCAGTCTCTGGGCGTGGAACAGTTGCTCCGTGAGGGCCTGTTTTTCGGCGGCGGACCGCAGTTCGTCGGTGATGTCGCGCCCCACCAGCACCATGAGTTCGCTGTCGCTGACCTTGATGGGGGTGAGCGAGTTGTCGAGCTGGCGCACGTTGTCGGTGCCGGGATCCAGTTCGCATTTGAAGCGCAGGGGCTGACCGGGGAGTTTTTCGGGATCGAAGTCCTCGGGAGAAGTGACGCGGAGGCGGGTGAAAAGTTTGAAGCCGATGAGTTTCTCTCCCGGCTTGCCCAGTTTCTTCGCGGCGGCGTGGTTGAGGTCGCGGATCCGGCCTTCGCGGTCGAGGATGACGATGAGTTCCGTGACGTTGGCCAGAACTTTCTGGTAGCGGTTCTCCCACTCCCGCAGGTTTTCCTCGAGTTTCTTGGACCGGCCGTAACTGCCGAAAAAGGCGAAAACGAGGTCGAGGGGACTGGTCTGGCCGGTGATCTCCTCGGTCTCCAGTTTCGAGATGTAGATCGCGATCAGCAGACTCAGCCACAGATCGACGACGGCGCGGGCGATCTGGTCCCCGGTGATGATGGCGAAAGGCACGCCCGTTCCCAGACGCAGGATCACCAGCGGCATGACCCCCGCCGCCTGCGCGGCGAACAGCGCCCCCGCCGCCGCAACGAAGTGCGGACTCTTCCAGTTGCGCAGTTTCGTGTACACGATGGGCACGATGAAGAAGTCCGCCAGATGGAGCAGCGTCGCCATGTTCACGTCTCTCCTTGCGGAGTTGAGCAGCATGTCGATGGTCGAGCCCGAAAGTCCGCTGGAGATGGAGTATCCCAGCCAGTTGCACTGGAGACTGGTTATCTCCCCAAGATAGATGTAGAAGCCGAAAAGCACCACCGCGCCGATGATGATGTGCTGGGCCGCCAGTGTGCCGAGGGTCATGTAGACCACGAGATAGGCTCCCAGCACCGGCAGATAGCACACCGCGTTGCCGATGCGGAAAGTCAGTCCGTCGGAGAGCACGCCCCGTATCTCGGCGGCGTCCAGAAGATGGGTCAGGATCAGCAGAAATCCCGCCGCCATGTAAAAGGGACTGCGCCCGATGGCCCGACGCTGCTGAAAACACACCAGAAGCGCGATGAAGACGAAAGTCATCTCCAGAAAATTCAGCAGCGAAGCGTGAAGTACCTCAAACATGTTTCATCCTCCTCGAAGCGGTCCCGTTGAGATGCCGCGTGCGTTTCCAGAGCTGAAAAGCGTTCCACGAATTGTGCCAGATCACGTAAAAAGCCGGTCCCAGCGCCGCCGCGGGAGAGGCGTAGGCCAGCGCCAGATACAGCGTGAGCGTGGTGTTCTTCTGCCCGAGTGACTGGGCGCACTCGAGAAAACGCCTTCTGCCGCCGATGAGGCGGCCGGTGAAAAATCCCAGAAAGCACAGCGCAAGCGAGATCGCCGCCGCCGTGACCGCCTCCTGCGGGCCCCGGCTCCGGGTGCGGAGGAACGCGGATGCGTTGGCGATGATGAGAAAGATCGTCACGCACCAGAGATAAAAGGAGATGTCTCCGGAATGCCTGAAAAGTCTTTCGAGCGCGCCTTCGGCCTTCCGGCAGAGAAACGCCGCGGCGAACGGCAGTCCCAGCACGAAAACGAGATCGCCCGCGACGCGCAGGAAGATCCCGGCGCTCTCCATGCCCGTCACCGGAGGAATGAGGAACGGCAGCAGAAACGCCATGCCCAGATTGGTGACGACACAGCTGGATATGACGAAATCCCGCCGTCCGCCCAGCAGCCCCGTCACCACGCCCGCGGCGATGCCGGTGGGGGCGATGCCGGTGAAGAACGCCGTCTCCGCTTCCGCGGGACAGCCGGAAAGGAAAAACGCCGCCCATGCCCCCATGCCCAGAAGAATGTTGGCGAGAAAGATCCATGCATGCTCCCGCCGCAGGGGACGGCGCGCCGGACGCAGCTTGAGCAGAGAAAAGAACATCATGAGGGCGATCAGGTAACGGATGAGGAATTTGAGGGCCGCCGCCTGCGGGCAGAGAGATCCCGCGGCGAAAACGCCGAAGAGGGCGACGGTTCTGATCTGGCTTCTCATCGGCTCTCCCCGAAAAGATCCTCCACGGCGGAGAGCAGATCGTCGGTCACGGCGAACCCCTCCGTCCGGGCCCGGTCGGCGTACTTCGGCCCGTAGCCCGTCATGAGCAGATACGATTTTCGCACGCCCGCGTTGCGCCCGGATTCGAGGTCAGAAAATTTGTCGCCCGCCATGACGGAGGAACTCAGGTCGATGCCGAGCGCTTCCGCCGCCTGCAGAAAGAGTCCCGGCGCGGGCTTGCGGCAGGCGCAGGGACCCGTCCAGTCGGGGTGGTGGAAACAGGTGAAAAAGCCGTCGATCCGTTCCCCGTACGGGGCCAGAAGCTCCTGTATCCGGGCGTGAACTTTTTCAACATCCTCTTTCGAAAACATCCCCCGGGCCACGCCGGACTGATTGGTGACCACCACGGCGAGCATGCCTTTCTCGTGGATGCGTCCGAGCGCCTCGGGAACGTTCTTTTCGAGCACCGTCAGTTCGGGATCGTGAAGATAGCTCACCTGACGGATGACCACGCCGTCGCGGTCGAGAAAAAACGCGCTTTTTTTCATGACATCCATGCTCCTGATGCAAATATCTTCGCTTCGGGATCGCCGCGGAAAAGTTCCCGCACGGTCCGCTGCGCGCCCTCCCGGTCCGCGTCCGCGCCGAACAGGGCGAACAGCGAGGAGCCCGAACCCGCCACCATGACCCGTTCCGCGCCGCTGGAGAGCAGTTCGCTCCGCACGACGTCGAGAAGGGGGAACTTGTCGAACAGGGCGTACTCGAGATCGTTGTGCATGAGTCCGGCCGCCCTTCCCGTGTCGCCCCTCCGGAGCGCTTCGGTCAGAAGGGAAGCCGTGTCCGCACCGCAGGGGGATATCCTTTCGGGAGCCAGACGGGTGTACGCCCATTTTGCGCTCACGGGAAATCCCGGAAAGACGATGAGGATCCCCGGCAGGCTTGCAGGCGCTTCGAGACGGGTCAGTTCGTCGCCGATGCCCCGGGCCAGCACCAGTCCCGGTTCGAGAAAGAAGGGCACGTCGGCGCCGATGCCCGAGGCGAGGGATCTGAGTTCTTCTCGGCCCAGCCGTCCGTAATGGCCGTTCAGGAGCCGCAGGACCGCGCCGGCGTCGGCGCTGCCGCCGCCCAGCCCCGCCGCAGCGGGGACGTGCTTGTCGATCGTGATGCTCCACGCGGGTTTGAGCCCGGTCCTCCCCGCGTAGGCCGCGGCCGCCTTGCCCGCCAGGTTGTCAAGATCCTGCGGCATGCCGCTCCCGCCGCAGCGGACCCGGATGCCGGGTGCGGCGTCGAGATCCAGCGTGATCTCATCGGAGGGGAACGGCAGGTACTGAAAGAGGGTCTCGATCAGGTGATAGCCGTCGGACCGCTTCCCGGTGACCTTGAGAAACCAGTTGATCTTGCATCCGCTTATGGCCGAAACGATCATATCTAGTTCAGTTCATCCGGAGTGCAGGGGGCGAATTTGAAGCCGTACTGTTCGTTGTAGCGCCGGGCCTCGCGTTCGATGGCCACGGCCATGCGCAGGGCGCGCAGTCCCTGTTCGCCGGTCACCTTGGGCTGATGGAGAACGCCGGTCTCGCGGCTCTTTTTGACTGCGGCGATGAAGTCCTCCAGTTCGGCGGCGAGGGCGTTCTTGTCATCGAGGTCCACGTCCTTGCGGGCCAGTCCCAGCCGGTTGCGCTTGAGGACCATGCCGAAGTGTTTGCCGTAGTCCATCGAAATGTAGCAGTCGTCCTGAAACACCCGGAAGCGGCGCAGGGGATCCTGACTCACCCGGCTCGCGGTCAGACTGGCGCAGCTGCCGTTGACGAATTTGATCCGGGCGTTGACGATGTCCTCGGTGCCGCTCAGCACGGGGATCCCCACCACATCGATGCGCTCCACGTCCGCCTTGACC
>JAFTDL010000239.1 GCA_017454215.1 Lentisphaeria bacterium
GACTCCGGCCGACGCGCCCGAATACGGCGGACTGAAAATGTCGGTCGTCGTTCCCGCGGGAAGCTCCGTATTCAAGGAACTGAAATGAAACAGATAACCGGTTTGACAAAATGTATTCCCGTTACCGGCGATTTCGACGTCGTCATTGCCGGCGGCGGGCTTTCCGGAATGGCAGCGGCGTACAATGCCGCAAAACGGGGATTGTCCGTCTGTGTTCTGGAGTACTATTCAAAACTGGGCGGTGTTCCGGCATCGGGACTGCTCGGTATCGTTTCCGGATTTCGTCTGGACAATGAGATCTGTGTGGACGGCCCCTTTCTCCGCGAACTGGTGTCCCGTGCGGAAAAATATCAGGCGGTGCGATCATTCAAGGGATGGTCTTACCGCTTCGACTGCGAATTGCTCCCCCTGATCCTGATGGAAATGGCCGACGATTACGGGGTGGAGATCCGTCTGCTCTCTCCCGTCGCGGATTCGGTGAGTGACGGCGGAAGAATCAGCTCTGCCGTCGTCGCCAGCCGCAGAGGCCTGGAGGCCGTCACCGGCAAGCTGTTCATCGATGATACGGGAGATGGTTTACTTGCCGTTTCCGCCGGAGCCGGATTCGAATACGGCCGCCCGGAGGATGGTAAAGTCCAATCCAGCTCATTGACATTCCGCGTGGGCGGAATCGATCCCGGCAAGATCCCGTCCGGCATGCCGGAAGCGACGAAGATATGGCGGAGCGAACAGCATAATGTCCCGACAGATCACACGGTCATCACCTATCTGCCCGGTTCCGGACGGGAGGCATCGGTGAATATGACTCATATTTTGAATTGTGATCCGTTGACTGACGAAGGCATCGATCGCATCCGCAAGGAAGGTTTGAAACAGGCGTTGGAGATCGTCGATTTTTTCCGCAGCCGCCTGCCGGGATTTTCCAATTGCCGGTTGCTCGAATCCGCCATGCAGCCGGGGATCCGGGAGTCACGCCGGATCATCGGAGACTACACTTTGACCGCGGACGACGTCATTCACGGCAGGGATTTTCCCGATCAGATCGCCAGAGGCTGCTGGGGAATTGACATTCACATGCCCGACAAGGTGCACAGCACATCGCACCTTCCGCACTTCAACATTCCCCGATCCTATGGAATTCCCTACCGCTGTATCACACCGCAGAAACTGGAAAATTGTTTCGTGATCGGGAAAGCCGTTTCCGCGACTCATGAGGCCTGTGCTTCCTGCCGGATCAATGCGACTTGTATCGCCCTCGGCGAGGCGGCGGGCACCGCGGCTCCCCGGGCGATCGACTGCGGTGACATACACGAGGTCGATACGGAGCTTCTGAGAAAAAAGCTTCAGGAGCAGGGGAACATTGTGGATTATACTCCGCTTGCTCCCGGCGCCCCGGGGGAATAGGCATCGGCGTTGAACACCCTGTTCCCCTTGCGCTTCGGGGCGATCAAATCCTTGTCGGCGACAAGGGATATGTTGCCGCCGCCGGGAAAGGCTACTTTCCCGCGGCGCAGGCGAGGATTTTTACGCCCGAGGCGCAGGCGGCGCAGTCGCACCATTTCTCCCCTCGGGCCTTGAGTTCGCGGGCATGAGCCGCCATGGCGCGGGCTTTTTCGGCTCCGAAGATCTGCGCGCCCCGTTCCGACTCGAAAAACGGGATGGTCTCGTCGAGGGTGCAGACATCGTCTTTTATCTCCGCAAGAAGCGCGTCGAAGGCGGCCTTTTCTCCGGAGGTGCCGACCGCGTCCAGATACTTCCTGCCGGCGTCCCGCAGTTCCCCGCAGCAGGAGGGGGCGCCGATCATGATTTCCACGGCTGCGGAAAGTTCCTGTTTGGTCATGGTCTCAAGTCTCCCTGTCGTTTCGTGTTCCGGTCAGGCCCGGTCGGCCATGCTCTGCATGGTCAGGGCCAGACGGGCCGTCCGCAGATTCTCCGCGGTGCAGGGAGAGGCGCTGCGGCCGCCGACCTCGCTCAGAAACGCGTCGAAATAATCCGACGGAGCCGTTTCCGCGGCGACTGTTTCCGGATCGCAGCCCTGCCGCATGAGCAGGACTCCGGGCGCGGCGTAATTGAACTCGATCATGCCCTTGCTGCCGCCGATGGTGAAGCGCCAGTACGACGGCGCGGCGAAGGACGGCGCGAAATAGGACACGTCGCCGTTGACACAGGCGCCGTTGTCAAGCTCGAGCATCAGCACGCCCGCGTTGGAGAAATGAGGCTCCTGCGGAAAATTGATGTTGCCGCCGCGGGCCGCCAGCAGTTTGCCGACCTTGTGTCCCGTGAGGACCGGCAGCAGATCGAAGAGATGGATCGCAATGTCGTTGATCGTGCCGCCGTGCATCCCCGGTTCGAAATACCAGCCGGGCCGGGTCCCGTAGTTCAGCGGATGCATGCCGTTGAACTGGATCCCGCTGACTTCCCCGATGGCGCCCTCCTTTATCAGTTTCGCCGCCGTGTAAAGATTGGGACTGGTCCGCAGATCGAACATGCATCCCAGCACGGTTTTGTGCGGCTTGAGCAGAGCTTCGATCTCGTCGAGTTCCCGCAGGGAAATGCAGAAAGGTTTGTCGCTGATGACGTGTTTTCCGGCGGCAATGGCCTTTTTTACGACCTCCGCCCGGTCTCCGTACGCGCCTCCGACGGCGATGACGTCGACCGCGGCGTCGGCCAGCATCGCCTCATAGGAGGAAAAGTTGAAGACGACGCCCGCTTCTTCTGCGGCTTTTTTTGCGGCCCCGTCGGCCTCGAACGCGCCCGCGATGCGGGTCTCCGGGCAGTTCTTTACCCGTTCATACAGCGAAAAGATGTGGCCGTGGCGGAAACCGGCGAATCCGAATGTCAGCATTTTCGTATCCTTTCTGTTGGGGATTTTTGCGGCGCGGCAGGGTCACTCTGCCAGAATTTTTCTCACTGCGGCAAGTTTGATGCAGATGCAGAGCAGATACATCGCCTCCCTGAGTTCGCCGCAGGGCGGGAACGAGGGGGCGATCCTGATGTTGCTGTCGCGGGGATCCCGATGGTAGGGATAGGTCGACCCGGCGGGGGTGAGCTTGACGCCCGCTTCGGCGGCGAGGCGGATCGTCTCCCGGGCACAGCCGGGCAGGGTGTCCAGGGCGACGAAGTAGCCGCCCCGGGGCGTGTGCCATGCGGCCATGTCGGAACCTGCGAAATTCGCCTCGAGCGCGGAAAGCACGATCTCGAACTTTTCCCGGAGGGAGGACGCGAGTTTCTTCATGTGTTCGCGGGTGTTGGCCGCGTTCCTGAGGAAATTGAGCGTCCGCATCTGGTTCATCTTGTCGTAGCCGATGGTCTGGATCCCCATGGTCCGGAGGATCTCCCTGCGGTTGTTTTCACTGGCCGCCACCATGGCGATGCCCGCACCGGGGAAGGTGATCTTGCTGGTCGAGAAGAAATAATAGACCCGGTCGGGATTTCCGGCCCGGCGGCAGGACTCCATGATGTTCCTGAGTTTCGTCTCCTCGTAGAGATGGTGGATCCCGTAGGCGTTGTCCCAGAAGATGCGGAAATCCTTTGCGGCGCACTTCATGGAGCTCAGGCGCTCCACCGTTTCGTCGCTGTAGCAGATGCCCTCGGGATTCGAGTAGAGCGGAACGCACCAGATGCCTTTGACCGCTTCGTCTTCGGCCGCCAGTCTCTCCACCATGTCCATATCGGGACCGTCCTCCTTCATGGGGATGACGATCATTTCGATCCCCAGATGCTCGCAGATGGCGAAATGCCGGTCGTATCCGGGGCTGGGACAGAGGAACTTCACTTTTTTGATGTCCTTCCACGGTTTTTCTCCGGCTGTTCCGTGGAGCATCAGGCGCACCATGGCGTCGTACATGAGGTTGAGGCTGGCGTTGCCGCCGACGATGATGTCCGCCGCGTCGAGGCCCAGCAGTTCCGCGAAGAACTGTTTCATTTCGGGAATGCCGTCCAGCAGACCGTAATTCCGGTAGTCGGCGCCCTTGACGCCGATGTAGTTGGTCACATTGTCCGCGGCTCCCATCGAGAGATCGAGCTGCGCCGCGGCGGGCCGGCCGCGGGACATGTCGAGTTTGACGCCGCGCTTCTTGAATTCGAGATACTGTTCTTCCAGTTCCGCTGACAGTTTCAGCAGTTCCGACCGCGGCAGATCCGCTGTTTTCCGACAAACCATGATGCTTCCCCCGTATTTTGTCCGGCTGTTTGCACACAGGGGCCATAATATACTCCCGGATGCGGAGAAAATCCACCTCTTTTTCAAAAAAAAGGCCCGTTCCGCCGTTTTTTTTTTGAAATCTGCTCCGTCTGTGCCGGGAAGGTCCGAAAAAAAGTTGCAATTTGATTTTACCGCGGTATCTTATATGAGGGCCATTCGGACAATACAGGAAAACAGGAGTTCTGAAAATGAGAAACGGCATCATCGGTTCCGGAAACTGGATATATGACAATGTGAAGACCCTCGACCGCTGGCCGGGGGAGGGGAACCTCTGCAACATTCTGAGCATGATGCGCGCCCCCGGCGGCGGACCGACCAACGTGCTCTTCGACCTCGCCGCCATGGATAAAGATCTGCCGCTGTACGCCTCCGGTCTGCTCGGCAAGGACGAGCCCGGAGACTGGCTCCTCGACGAGACCCGCAAGCGCAATATCGACACCCGTTATCTGCGTCAGGTCGAGAATGTCAGCACAAGTTTCACCGATGTGATGTCCGCCGAGGGCAAACGCACGTTCTTCCACTGCCGCGGGGCCAATGACAGACTGGACTACTCCGATTTCGAGAACATCGACGTGCCCGCGAAATTCTTCTATCTGGGATACCTGCTCCTTCTCGCCAAAATGGACAGCGCCGATCCCCGGTACGGCACCGTCGCGGCAAGAGTGCTGGATCTCATGCGCAAAAAAGGGTATAGGACCATCGTCGATCTGGTTTCCGAAGCGCCGGAGCGTTTCCGCAGCGTCGTCATCCCCGCGCTGCCCTATGTCGACATCATGTTCATCAACGAGGTCGAGCTGGGCATCCTCAGCGGTATCCCTCTGCGGTCCGACGACGGGAAACTGCTGGTCAAAAACCTGCCCGCGGCTGTGGATTTCATGTTCGACAAGGGCGTGAAGGAGACGGTCATCGTCCACTTCCCCGAAGGCGCGGGCGCCCGCAGCGCCGGCGGCAGATACATGTACGTCCCGGCTCCCCGCATCGCCAGTTCGGACATCGTGGGGACCAACGGCGCGGGCGACGCCTTCGCCGCCGGAGCGATCTACGGAC
>JAFTDL010000028.1 GCA_017454215.1 Lentisphaeria bacterium
AAATTCTCCGAAAAAGAAAAGAAGGGGGGGATTCAAATGTGGTGCATGCTGTTGAAGATGTCCTCGTGCATGGCCTGGATCTGGAGGGAATTCTTTCTGCCCAGGGCGGCCATGCGGTCGACGAATTCGGTGAAGGGGATGGTGATCTGCGAGATGTCGGCGATCATGATCATGGTGAAGTAGCCGTTGAGGACGGTCTGCGAAATGTCGCAGATGTTGATGCCGCACGCGGCGCATTCGGTGCTGACTTTGGCGATGATGCCGACGGCATCCTTGCCGATGACGGATATAACGGATTTCATGGTCCGGCGAACTCCCCTGTATTGTGTTGAAACTATTCGCGATGCCACAGGGAATATACACCGGGAAAGGGAATTTTTCAACGGTTTTCCGCAAAACCGGGAGGAAGTTCCGGCAAATTTCCGTGTTTTCCCCTTGACAAATGCCGGAACAGCGGGCATAGTATACAGTTCAAAGAAGGCTCTGTTCCGATAAAGGCCGGCGGTTCCTTCCCCCCGGCCCCCCCTTCTTTTTCAAAAAAAGCGGGGTGTTTTGGGCGGAGAAGCGCGAAACCGCCGATCACGTGCGACGGGAGCGGAGCCTCAAAAAAATGGAGAGTTGCTGAACTGTGTCGGAAATGACTTTGTATCGTCTGTGGATCCTTCCCGGCGCCGCGGCGCTGCTGGCGGCGGGGATATTCTTTCTGCGTCTGGACGGGGAAAACATCAGAAAATACGAATCCCTGCCCCGGAACCGCGTCTTCGGCATGGTCGCAGGGTGGTTCGCGCTGATCTGGTGCATTCCCCACGCACAGGCGGTCGCGCCGGGGTTTCTGCTGCCGCTGATGTGGCCTCTGGCGCTGGCGGTGCCGGTGATAAGTTTCTTCTGTCTGGACTACATGACGGCACGGGCCGCGGGGGGACTGGCGATCATCCTCGCCTATGAAGCGCTGCACCGCTCCTTCGATCTGGCATTGCCGACGGCGCCCGCCGTTGCGGTGCTGTCGTGGATCCTCGGTGCCTGCGGCATCTGGATCTCGGGCATACCGTACCATCTGCGCGACGCCATGCGTCTGGCGGCGAAAAAGAATTCCATGCGTCTGCTCATGGGACTGTCGCTCATCGCATGCGGACTGCTTTTCGCCGTTTCGGGGATCTTCGCGGTATGAATTTTTCGCTTGCCGGATACGCTTCCTGCTGCGGCGTACCCGATCCGGAGGGCTTTGCGGAGAAGTGCCGCCGTCTGCGGGAACTGCTGGTCGTAGCCAATGAAAAGGTCAATCTCACCCGGATCACGGGGGAGGAGGATTTCGCCGTCAAGCACGCGGCGGACAGTCTTGAACTTGCCGCGTGTTTCCCGGAGTTCACCGGGAGAACGGTGCGGATCGCCGATCTGGGCTGCGGCGCGGGCTTTCCGAGTCTGATCCTCGGCGCGGCGTTTCCCATCTGGCGGATCACCGCCATCGACTCCACGGGAAAAAAGACCGACTTCGTCCGCGCCGCGGCGCAGGCCCTCGGACTGGACAACGTGACTCCGGTGCACGGAAGGGTCAACGAACTCAACCGAAAGTCCGAATTTCAGGGAAAATTCGACATCGTGACGGCCCGCGCCGTGGCCGTTTCGCCCAGTCTTGTGAAGGACGCCTCGCACTTCCCCGCGCCGTCGGGATGCTTCATTTTCTACAAGACCCCCCGGCAGGCGGAGGAGGAACTGCCCCTGCTGAAAAAAGATTTCCGCGATTACGACTGGCGCGTCACCCCTCCCCGTCAGCTGCCCTGCGGCGCGGGAACGCGCCTCTTCATCGTCGGCCGTCCCCGCTGAACGGCTCACCCCCGCGAGGCGAAGGAGTAGACGGCGATGGCGAGGACCATCAGCAGCGCGGCGAAACCGCGGCGGATCCACTGGGCGCGGCTGATGCGGGCCTCGATGCCCGCAAGGCCGACGGCGGAAGCGAGCGCGCCCAGAAGCACCGAAAACATTCCCCGGCTGGCGAGGATCACGTTGCCGAATACCGGCAGGACCAGCGCGAAACACGACAGCAGCGCCGCCTGCGAGAGCAGCCAGATCAGCGCATAGGGGGCGCTCAGGGGGAAATTCCGGTCGGGCTTGAAGATCACCAGTCCCGGCAGGGAGATGAGTCCGAGAGCCGTGTAGGAGAGGGAGGTCGCGGTGAAGGCGCTGCGGACGGTCCCCAGTCCGCTGTCGACGAAGCAGAGGACCATGACGGTCTCGGTCATGTCCGCAAGGGAGTAGCAGATCAGGGTGATGAAGACGAAGATCCAGCCTTTTGTCCTCATGCTGCCGCCGCCGGACCAGTTGATGGTCACTGCCGCCACCGCCGCCATCAGCACGGCGGCGTACTGCCAGAAATTGGGGAAGACGCGGTTGACGGCCGAGTAGATCACCGTGAGCACGATGATCTTCAGTCCCAGAAGCGACGAAAGTCTGCTGGCCTCGAAAAACTTCAGCGCCGTGAAAAACGACCCCTGCCCGATGAAGAAAACCACGATCCATGCGGCCAGAGTCCAGAAGAGCCGCGCGGGACGGGCGACGCCGCCCGCGGGATAGAGAAAGAAGACCACGGGCAGACTCAGGATCATCATCCATATCTGGGCGTAGATCAGAAGACGCACGGGGGAGTTGCATTTCTTGAGAAAAAACGCGCTGAAAAGGTATCCCACGGAGTTGAGAAACGCGGCCGTGAGACCGCAGAAAATACCGGTCACCATGACAAAAGGCCTCTCTTCAATTCCGCCGGATGTCGACCAGCGGCTGATTCTGATCGTCCGGATAAGGCTCCTCCCCCGGCGGATCGGGGAAGAGCCTGCGCCTCAGGGCAAACATGCTTTCCACAGCCGTGCGCACCAGTTCGAATCCGCCCATGGCGCCGAACTGCTGAGTCGACCCCTCGTAGCCGCCCGACACCAGAAAATTGGCCGGAGCCATGTAGGAGAAATCCGAGGTCGAATAGTAGGCGATGAAGGCCTTGCGGAACGGGGTATGCCACTTGATCTCAAGTCCCAGTTCAACGCAGACCTCTCCGGGCATGCCGACGAAGCACAGGTCGCCGACGGCAAGGGTCTGTATTTCGAGCGTCACGTCATCCTTTCCCCGGTATTCGGGCGGGACACGGTGAGAAAACTTCTTGCGGATGGGCACGGTGAAAGTCCTGATGTCGCCGCCCAGACGGGGAGATTCGAGCTTGAAGCGGTGAGGATTGCGCTGACTGTCGATCATGCCGCCGACGGCGGCCTTGGCAAGGCGCACACCCATGCCCCGCGCGGCGTCGATGCCCAGTTCGTCCTCGCGGGGAACCATGTCGCCGGACGCGCCTGAAACGTACATGCATTCCGCTCCCGTTTCGGCCGTGACATAGTCGCGGAAGGCTCCGGGGAAATCGGCGGAAATGCGCAGACTGCCCAGCCCCGGGGCGTGTCCGGCCAGGGGATGGGCGGCGTAGTTGCCGATGACATAGAGCGGCATGCCGGTCGCGGCGTCGAAGAAGCACAGTTCGCCCAGCTCCTTGTCGGCGGTCTCGTGAGAAATCCCGATCAACTCCCGGCGGTGGGGAACGAAACTTGCCCGGTTGTCGGGCAGCACGCAGCGGCGGTTGCGGTTCTCGTCGCACAAACTTGAGTAGAACATCACCTCGCACTCCCGGAAGTCGCGGAGATTGCGGGTCTCTTCGAGGATCCACTCCCGGAGCTGCGCCACGTAGGGCCGGTTGACCTTGTCGTCGTTGGGCGCAAGGGGCGTCGCCGCCTCGGGGCCGGAGTGGTTGTGGGTGCATGTGAACATGACGAGTTCTTCGGCAGTGCCCAGTATCCGCGCGCACGCCTTTCTGAGTTCGCGCACGTACCAGCCGTCGAGGGCCAGCAGATCGAGACTGACCAGCAGCGCCTTGCGTTCCCCGTCGTCGAGACAGAGCCCCGTCATGTAAAGATCGTCGCGGACCTCCACCGAAAACGACCTGAAATCATAGCCCGCGACGGAGGAACCGAGGGGGGGCGTGATGACTTTTTTGAACCATGCGATCTTCATATTCGGATTGTTCCTTTCAGGAAAGGGAGGGACTGATCTCGTTCTGCTGGGCCACCAGATGGTCCGCGCCGTAGAGCTTGCGGAGTTTGGGCTTCTCGATCTTGCCCGTGGGATTGCGCGGCACGGAGGCGAAAATGATGCGCCGCGGCCGCTGGTAACGGGGCAGATCCAGACAGAATTCATTGACCTGTTCCTCAGTGAGGGTATGGTCCTCCTTCACCTCGATGATGGCGGCGGCGATCTCGCCCAGCCGGGGATCGGGCAGACCGATGACGGCCACGTCCTTGATGGCGTCGTGCCGCCGCAGGAAGTCCTCGATCTGCACGGGATAGAGGTTTTCGCCGCCGGTGATGATGACGTCTTTCTTGCGGTCGACGAGGTAGATGAAGCCGTCGGCGGACTCTCTGGCCATGTCGCCGGTGAACAGCCAGCCGTCGTCGGAAAGAACTTCCGCCGTGGACTTTTCATCCTTGTAGTACCGGAGCATGACGCCGTCGCCCTTGACCGCCAGTTCGCCCACTTCTCCGCGGGCGACTTCCCT
>JAFTDL010000029.1 GCA_017454215.1 Lentisphaeria bacterium
ATGAGAAGCGCGAGGTCGCCGATCACGCGCGACGGGAGCGGCTTGTTGAATCGTCTGCGCGATACGGGGCGGACTTTTCACCGCCCCGTGTGGGGAACAGAACATTCAGGAAAACGGCAGCATCATGAAAAACACTGCAAGTTCAGCACTTCGGCCGTCCGCCGCGGATCGTTCCTGCGGGGATCTCGAAATACGCGTCGAAAGTTCGAGCCGGACCGGCTTTGTCGGGACCGGAGAAAAGGTGCAGGTCAGAGCTGCGGTCTTTAACGGCAGACGGCCGGTCCCCCCGGGGTACACCCTGCACGTGACGCTGGGGAAGGACGGAAACGCCCCCCGAACGGAAACCGTTCCCGCCGAAAAGGGATTTGCGGCAGAGCTTTCACTGGAAGAGCCGGGCTGGGCGTATGTCACGTTTCAGCTCCGCGATCCCCGGAAGGGAGACGCCGCGCTCCTTTTGAGGGGAGAACGGACGACGGCGGGGACCGGGATCGTTCTCGAACCGCACAAACTCCGCCCCGTCCGGCCCGAACCGCCCGATTTCGACGCCTTCTGGCGCGCCAACCGGGCGGAACTTGCGGAAACACCCCTGACGGTCCTTGAAAAAAAACCCGTGCCGCCCCCCGCGGACGCCGGGGAGCCCGTCGCCTGTTTCGACATGAAACTCGCCTGTGCCGGTCCCAGACCCGTTTCGGGATACCTCTGTGTTCCGCAGACCGGAAGCGGCCGATATCCCGCGATCCTCTGCCTGGACGGCGCGGGCGTGCACGACTCGGGCAAACTGGCCTTTCCGGGAGCCGTCACCCTCACCATAAACGCCCACGGCATCGCCAACGGTCAGCCCGAAGCGTACTACCGGGACCTCGAACAGGGGGCGCTCAAAGACTATCCCCTCTCCGGGGCGGACGACAGAAACACGATCTGCTTCAGATATATGTTCCTCCGCGTACTGCGGGCCCTCGAATATCTGAAAACCCTGCCGGAGTGGAACGGCAGAGACCTCGTCGTCCGCGGCAGCAGTCAAGGCGGAGCTCAGGCGCTCTTCGGCGCCGCCATGGACAGGGACGTGACGCTGGCGGTCACCTTCGTTCCGGCCATGTGCGATTTTGCCGGATGTTTCGCCTCGCCCCGCCGCACCGGCGGCTGGCCCCGTCCTTACGGCCCGGACGGAAAAGATCCCGCAAGACGGAGCGCCTGGGATCACTACGACCTCGTCAACTTTGCCCGGCGCATCACCTGCCGCACCTTCGTCTCGGCCGGACTTGCCGACACGACGTGCCCGCCCACGAGCGTCTTCTGCATGTTCGGCGCTCTGGCCGCGAAGGAAAAACACATCGAGATCCACCGGGACATGGGCCATTTCGCCAGAAACGACGCGGGCAGCACGGCCCTCGAAGAACTCTGCCGCAGTGCCGCGCAGACCGGCACGGAGAGCCGGTGTCCGCAGCGGCAGAAGCCGTCCGCTTCCGGAAGGTGACGCGCCCCGGGACCGCAGCCGAAACGGCCCTGACGGACTTCCCCGACCGGGAGGCAGGAGAAAAGGTGCAGGCCGGAGCCGCGGTCCTTCTCGGCGGCCGAACGTGCGCAAAGTTCCGGGATCGACCGCTTACCAGCAGTACGCATCGGGGGGTATTTCGACGACCTTGTCGGTCAACCGCGCCTCTTCGATGGCATTGCCGATGACGGTGGAACTCAATCCGGCCCGGAAATCCACGCCGAACGGGCGGTCGTTCAATACGCAGTCGATGAAATCATTGAGGAATGTGCCGTCGCTGCCGCCGTGACCGGAAGTGTTCTCCGCCTTGCAGTCGATCTTCCGAGTCTTCCCCGTGACGGAGTTGTGCACCGTGATGAATTCGTCCGCCGTGTCGGCATAGAGGATCGCTTCGGTGCCGGCGACGCAGATGGTGCGCTTGGGTACCTGAGCAAAGAGGTTGAGCGTAAAATCGGCCTTGATGCCGTTGGCGAAATCAATGATCGCCACCTGATGATCGACCACGTCTTTGTCATCGTTGTAAACACAGAGATCGAAGGGCCTTTCCGTCTGCGACGGAGCATTTTTCTCGCGTTCGGTCATCCGCACCATTTCGCCCTTGAAACGGAAACGGCATGCCTCGTCCGGGCACTGGGAACAGTACGGGTGCTTGAGCTTGTCCGGCGTGAAAAAGTCCAGCGATCCGAAAGAGGCCACCCGGACCGCGGGCGCGTCGGCGACCGTGGAGATGATGTCGATGTCGTGGCTGCATTTGGCCAGAACGAAACCGCCGGAGTTGGCGATCCTGCGGTGCCAGCGGCGCATGTAGCTTGCCCCGTGCATCACCCCGATGTGTTCGGAAGAGGTGATGTTCAGGATCTGCCCGAGTTCTCCGGATCGGGCGATCCGGATCACCCGGCGGAACATCGGGTGGTGGCGCAGGACGAAACCGATCTGCACCTTGCAGTCGTTGCGGACGATCGCCCGGATGATCCTGCGGCACTCCTCCGCGGTGGGGGCCATGGGTTTTTCCAGCATGATATGCTTGCCCGCATTGCAGCAGGCAATGGCGCTTTCGCAGTGCAGATAATCGGGCAGCGTGATGACGACCGCTTCGAAATCACCCTTGGCGATCAACTCATCAACGCTCCGGAAGAGCGGAACGTTCTTCAATCCGAGTTCCCGGGCAAAGGATTCGGCCCGGTCCGGGGAAGATTCGCAAACGGCGGTCAGCTCCGCCGCCGGATGAGCCATGATCATCTGCACGTAGCCGTATCCGCGCTGGCCGAACCCGATGACCGCCATCTTGCATTTACGCATGATCGTCACACCTTTCGATACCGCCGTCACTGTTTGATCAAGGTCAGATGCCGGAGCGTCAGCTGGTTGGAGCTCGCCGCATGACCGTCGGCGCAGAGATAGTTGACATAACCGTTGTGGATGTACCCCGTGCGGGCATTGGCGGCGGTCATCTCACGGGTCAGAACGGCCTCGTTGGCGAGGATCTGGTTCACGGTGCCGGTCGCCGTATTGTAGGGGTTGGCGTCGCCGTGGAGATAGGTGGCGCTGGGGGAGCGGACATCTCTTTCCTTGACCGCAGGGATCGTATTGACGTACACGAAACCGTTGTTGTTGTAGCTGATGAGACGCCGGTCGGCGGCATTGCCGGTCGCGACGGCATACCAGTCCTTGCTCTGCACGCCCCTGCCCTCCCGGAGCGGGACGAAAGTCGGACACTGGAGAACGGTCGCTAGACTGGAAAAACGCTGCAGATTGGAAGCGGTATTGTCCTTGGCCTGATTGCCGATGTACTGCCACGGCCAGTTGGAGCGGTTCGCATAATAGCCTTCATATTGATCCGTGTAGGCCAGAACATGGTGGCCCAGCTGCTTGAGATTGCTGAGGCATGAGGCGCCGCGGCCCCGTTCCCGGGCCTGCTGCAGCGCGGGCATGAGCATCGCCGCCAGAATGGCGATGATGGCAATCACAACCAGCAGTTCTATAAGGGTGAAACTCCGGGTCCGGCATTGAACGTCGGCTCGCTCGCTTGATTTCGACATCATATCATTCCTCCTTTTTTCGGGGTTGAGTTATCTTCCGATTTCTTTATGCAGTTTCATGATCATGGCGGCGATTTTCGCCCGAGCCTGATCGAAATCTTCCACGCTCCAGCCGATGGGCGGCAGATAATCGCCCGAGGCGAACCGCCTGCCGTCCTTTTCATAACTCCTGTCCCAGACGCTGTTGATGAACAGGCTGTTTTTGAGAAAGCGCGCCCGGTCGACGGAATTTGCCAGGGCCGTCAGGAGCCCCTCCGCCTCCGACGTGTCGATGTTCCGTTTTTTCGCCTCGGCAACGGTCTTTTCGAGGGTGCGGATATAACGCATGTCGTCGATCCCTTCGCGCAAAGCCTCGAAGTCGATGGAAGGACCGCCCTTGCGCCCCTCGGCGGGGGGATAGGTGTAACACCAGTCGGAAGAGCCGTCCAGATCGGTATAGGGAGAACCGCTGATCCCCAGATACATGTACCAGCCCATGCCGGAACTGCCCTTGCCGATGCTCCGCAGAAACCATCCGTGGGCGAACCGCTTGCCGGCAGGCTGGGCCATGGTCAGACAGCTGTCGTTGTTGTAAGAGAGGAGAGTTTTTCCCTCGGCGAGACACGCGGCGAGGATCTCCGGCCAGGTATCGACGTAGTAAAGAGTGCCGGTGTTGTACCGGATGATGAACATATCCGAAAGAGCCGCCAGTTTTGCCGCCGCCTCCTGCTGAGGGCGGACGGTCTTTTTCCACAGGTGATTCATTCCGACCCGCAGGCCCGCCTTTTTGTACATCTTCAGCCGGGCGATGCAGTCGTCGATGCGGCGCGGATGAGAGAGGACTTCGTCGTCGCCGAGCCAGTGAATTTCAGGAAAATTCCGCTTTCTGCAGTATTCACCGGTGATCTCCCGGACTTTTTTCAACGCTTCGATCTCCCTGCCGCGATTGGCGCCGATGACTTCCCTGAGCACGCCGTCATAGAGGGTTATCATCGTCACGGGGGAGTGTTTCTGCAGCGTTTCCGCCGCGACGGAAAAGAGGGAGCGGTCAAGATCCATCTTCATGCTGTCCAGACGCATGTCGTCGAACTTCACGGCCTTGTCGGAGTGCATGCAGACCCAGTTCATGCCGTGCCTTCCCATGGCCTCGAAATCTTCGCGCACCATCCGTTCGTTGAATTCCTGCACCCACATGCCGTAACTCATGCCGGGGTGCTCCAGTTCGAAAGGGTAAACTTCGACCTCCGCGGGGATCTTCACGATCCCGGACAGGGAGACCAGTTCGAATTCGCCGCGGTAACGTCCGGCGGGCGTCCCCCTTGGAACGTGAAAGGTGATCCAGAACTGCCGGGCGATCTCCTTTTTCAGCTCCACGGCATCGGTTTTTTCCAGATACTGGGGGGCCGTCATGTATTCGGATCGGCCGTGATAGCTGGTCGAGCGCTTGGGAATGGACTCCGCCACCGCGATCTCGGCGGAAATGCCGCTGCTGCCGAAAGGACGGCTCTGCCTCAGCGACACGCGGCCCGCATCCCGGAGCGCCCGGATCCCCAGCGTGGCGGGTTCGTACTCGCCGGGAGAAGCGGCAATTTTCAGCTCCGCCTTTCCCGTGTCCGCCGAGGCGCAACTGTTGGTGAAAAGAAGCCGCATCCACGGGTGGGAAAAGATCTGAAACCCGCGTTTTCGGGAGATCTCCGAAACCACGGGAGCCGGGCGGTCGTCCACATACCTGCGCTCGGTGAAAAGGTGCGCATTGGCGGCGACGGCTCTGGCGGGAGAGACTTTTTCCACCGCGCCCCGGGTGACGGAGACGTCGGGATCGGGCGTATTCTCCTTTGCCCGGCGGTTGGCAGCGGGAATGAATTTCAGATATCCGAGATAGTAGAACGTGCCGGGATAAAAGGTTATTTTCAGATCGTCCATCTCAAGATCCCGGGCGATGCAGACCTCGTAATTGCGGTGGACGGCGTTGAATTCCGCCTGCGCCGCGCCGTCGACGAAATACGCCTGCGGATCGTCGCCGATCGCAAGCTGCAGCCGGGTGGGCCCGGACAAAAGCCGTCCGCAGAGGTAAAAATCGTATTTCCCCTTGAGACCGGAGCGCCACGAGATGGTCCCGGCGTCGATCTGAGGCGGATAAAGGGTCCCCAGCGGTCCGGTCTTGAAAGTCCGCCCGAAACACCAGCAGCGGGGATCCCGCCCGGCTCCCGTCTCCGGGGCGGGGCAAAAGGTCCCGAAGTCCGCCACGATCACCGTTCCCGGCGGATCGACGACCGGCTGCGGCTTGAACACCGCTTTCGGAGGTTCGCTCACCGTCTTTTCCGCGGGCACGAGAGCCTTGTCGTAAGGCAGGATCTTCAGGTTGTAGACATTGCCGTGAAACGGATAATAGGTCGTGCCGACGAAAAGCGGCTGGCCCTTGCCGATCAATTTTCCCCGGTAGCTGCGCTTGCTGATCAACTTGCCGTCCACGAAGATCCTCGCCGTGCCGTCGCCGGCGAATATCTGCAGCCGGCAGTCCCGGTTGTTCCCGATCACCCCGGCCCCGGTCTGGAACCAGAGATTCCCCTTGTCCGAAAGCAGGGTCAGCAGCAGTGCGCCGTCGGGACGGATCAGCACGGCGTACCCCGAACTGTAATTTTTGCCGGTGGAGAGCAGTCCGAACCACTTGCTGCGGGGAGCGGCCTTGAAATCCACGGCAAATTCCGCTTCGAGGATGAAGCCTTCGGGATAGTCGATGCTTTCCTGAAAAGGTATCTCCACCGAGGCCCCGTCCAGCCGCAGAAAAAAGCCCCGTTCGTCGGCCTGCGCCCAGCGGGATCTTCCGATGGAACGGATCTTGCCGTCGAGCATGGCCGTGGAAGAGCATCTGACAAGCGCCGACCCGGTGCCGTCGTCGAACTTCCACTCGTGTCTCTTCCCGACCGCGGCAGGTTCGCATTTTTGCGGAACGGCGGCTTTTCCGGCTTCGCCGAGCTTCACGTCGCGCACCGTGCCGAAATAGCCGTAATACCCGGAACCGATGCAGAGCGGGTGTCCGGCGTCCTGCAGTTTGCCCTTGTACTTCCGCGAGGCGACCGGTTTCTCATCCACATAAATTTCGGCCGTGCCGTCACGGGCGGAAACGGTGACGGTCTGTTCCACTCCCGGCCGGATCACGCCGCCCCCGGTCTGAAACCAGAGCAGGCCCTGATCGGTTTTCAGCGTGAACAGGATCGCCCCCGCCGGATTGAACATCACGGCATAACCAGAACTGTAATTTTTGCCTTTCGAGATGATCCCCATCCATTTCCAGTTTTTCACGGCGGAAAAATCCGGGGCGCATCTGAAACTCAGAACGAAACCGCCCGTCATGTCCAGTTCGGGCGAGTGGGGAATGACCACGGAAGAACCGTCCAGCCGCAGGGCGGTCTTTCCCTCTTTCTTCAGAAACGCCGCCTTTTTCGCCGGAGATATGCGTCCGTTGAACCGGGGCTGTCCGGCGCATCTGACCGTTGCGGGCGGCGTGCCGCCGTCGTCGCACGGCCAGAAAAAGACCGTACCGGCGGCAAAACTCCTTATCGCCCCAATCATGAGCAGCAAGCAGAATTTTCTCATGCGCGTCCTCCTTTCAGAATTCGATGATATTGCCCTCGATCCCCCGGGCTGTCGGCACGGCAGGATCTTCGATGTAGTAGACGACCATGACACGGTGTTCATCCAGCAGAGTTATCCCCGGATACCCGGTGTCCACGAAGGGAGAATCGTCGCGGACGATAAATTCTCCGGCGGTGTCCAGGTCCTCGAACTCCGGAGAAACGATCCGGCCTCTGACGCCGCAGGGCTCCCTGCGGCAGCCGTAGACGATCATGGTCCGGCCGTCGGGCAGACGGCAGGCTGCGCTGGGTTCGGCGTGAACGGCATGCCGCACGGGAGGACTCCAGGTGCGGCCGTTGTCGGCCGATTCGGCGGTGACCAGATCGGCACGGGTGAGGGAACCGTCGGCCTTGCGCCGCTGCGACCGCACCAGAAGTACGTATTTTCCGGCGGGCGTTACCGTGAGAAACGGTTCTTCATAGAGATATTCGGGATCACCGCAGGAATCGATCGCCGCGGTGACGAACTGCCACGATCTGCCGTCGTCGCAGGAGCGGTAGAGCATCACGTCGGCACACATCTGCGGCGTGAATTCATTTTCGAACCGGTCCCCGACCCACAGCAGAGAACCGTCATTGCCGCGAGTGATGTTGCCCCGGTTGTGCATCAGTCGCGGATGCCCCGGAAAAAGTTCCGGCGTTCCGGGCAGAGGATCGGGGCGGTAGGGACCGTGGAAACTTTTGCCGAGATCATCGCTGCGGAGCACGTAGACTCCGCCGGGCAGAGCGACGGCCTCTTTGTTGACGTCGAAGCGCGAAAGATAGTGCCCGTTGCCGCTCTCGTCGAGCATCCGCACCAGATGCGGCGGCACGTGCTCCCAGATGAAACTGCTGACAAAAAGATATTTTCCGTCGAAGAACAGACCGGCATCCTGACTGGCGCCTTCGGGCGGGGAATAAAGAAGTTCCGGCTCGCTCCAGCTCCCGCCGCCGTCGTGAGAGCGGGTGAGCATCAGCTGACTGACCGGATTGTAGTGGCAGCAGTAATTTTTATCCACCCGCGGCCAGCCGCAGTAGCTCGGACTGCGGCGGAACGCGACAAGGATCTCGCGGTCGCTGACAGCGGCGACGCCGGGAAAAGCCGAATAAAACTTCTGATCCCGGTAGATGACGAAGGGCGGATGTATCTTCATCGCAAAACCTTTCCCTGATAAAAAAGATCCGGATCCCGATTTTTGACTTGCTTTACATATACAGCAAATATATATTAAAAAAAATGGCAGAAACGAATTATTTTTTAACCGAAACGCACATGGACGAAAAAAAGTTGTTCTTCACTTCGGTAACCGACGATGCCGGACAGTTTCTCAACATCGAAGGTCAGCCCGTGGTGCCCTTCAACTGCCATCTGTTTCTGCGCAATGAACCGTCAAGGCGGGTGAAGTACGGGGGCAATCTGCATCACCATCACATTCTGTGGTTCTGTCTGTCCGGCCGGGGATGTCTGGCGATAAACAACATTCCGTACATTCTCGGCTCCGGCGAGGCGATCCTGCTCCATCCCGGTCAGGTGCACGGCCGTCTGCCGCTGAACAACGAAAAGGTCCAATGGCTGCTGGTGCGTTTCACGCTCACGGACGAACCGGCATGGTTCACGCTTCTGCGCAACCGGATATTCTGCTTCGACGGCGAGATCGGCAGACTGCTGGATGAATTCCGGCAGGCCTGCGCCAGATACCACTCCGAAAAGACCGGGAATCACGAGGTCACCGCCGGGGAGTGTCTGCTGCGGCTGGGATTGCTGCTCAATGCCCTGAGACCCATCGCCACGGTCTCACCCGTGACGGCGGCGGACGAGCAGGAGTCCTCGCTGATAAAACAGCTGTGCCGGCAGTTTGTCGGAGCCACGGGGATAAAGAAAAACTTTTCCGAGATCGCCAGAGAAAACAACATTTCCCCGGGGCACCTGCGGCGGCTGTTCAAACAGGCCACCGGCGGCACGCCCAGCCGCGCCCGGCACGATGAACTGCTCATCCGCGCCGAGCGGCTCCTCAGCCATTCGCATCTCAACATTTCCGAAATCGCCGTCCGGCTGGGGTTCGGCAGCATCTACGCATTTTCCCGTTTTTACAAGAAGCAGCGCGGCATTTCCCCGCTGCAGTTCCGCAAAAAAGTCCGATCCGGCGACATATCCTGAGTTGACTCAGGATATGGTCCGACAGAGAAAAACCGCAGGGGGGACCGTATGATTTTTGCGCTTCTTTTCGGGCTTTCTCTTGACACTCCGCGGGCAAATGCTATGTTATGACCTGTACGGCGATCATTACTCCCCGTGCGGAAGAAAAATTTTGCTGAAAAGGAAGAATCGAGAATGACCGATTACCAGAGACGCCTCAAATGGTTTCACGAAGCCCGGTTCGGGATCTATGTGCACTTCGGACTTTATTCCCTGCTGGGACGGGGCGAGTGGACCATGTACTCGGAACGCATCCCGCCGAAGGAATACGCAAAACTCGCCGACAAGTTCGATCCCGCGCCCGGCGCGGCCCGCGAATGGTGCGAACTCGCCCGGCTGGCCGGAGCCAAATACATCGTGCTGACCACGCGCCACCATGAGGGCTTCAGCCTCTTCGACAGCAAATACTCGGACTACACCAGCGCAAAGCACGGCTGCCGCCGCGATCTGGTGCGGGAGTTCACCGAAGCCGCCCGCGCCTGCGGTCTGAAGGTCGGGCTTTACTACTCTCTGCTCGACTGGCGCTATCCCGGCTATTTCGAGCCCGAAAAATATCCGAAGTCCAGGGCCGATCTCGTCGATTACGTGCATCATCAGGTGCGGGAACTCATGACCAACTACGGCAGGATCGACTTGCTCGAGTATGACGGCGGCTGGATGCACGACCTCGATCCCGACAAGGAAAATCAAATCGGTTTCTGGCGCGCCCGCGAACTCAATAAAATGGTCCGCGAACTTCAGCCCGACATCATCATCAACAACAGAAGCGGTCTCGAAGAAGACCTGGACACCCCCGAACAGGTGGTCCGCGCCTCGACGCCCGGCCGGGGCTGGGAAAGCTGCATGTGCATCGGGGACTCCTGCGCCTGGGGCTACACGCGCTTCAATCCGAACATGAAAACCCCGGAGCAGCTGATCCAGTATCTGGTGCAGGCTTCTCAGGGAAGCGGCAACTATCTGCTCAACATCGGTCCCATGCCCGACGGACATGTCCGCGCCGAAGAGATCGAACGCCTCACCCGGGTCGGACAGTGGCTCGCGGTCCACGAAAAAGCCATCCGCAATTCGGAGCGCTGCGGGCTCATCGGCAGTTCCCAGCCGGGGCTGGTCGACCTCAACCTGCAGGGCGTCTGGACCCGCCGCGGCAAAACCGCCTACTGGTGCATTTTCCGCTGGCCCGGGACCGAGGCCGCCGCGGTCCGCGTCGATACCCGGCCGATCAGCGCAAAGATACTGACCACGGGCGAAGCCGTGGATTTCGAATACAGAGAAAAGGGCGGCAAGCTGATCCTCAAGGGTCTGCCGCCGCTGCCGCCGGACGACCTCTGCACCGTGCTGGAGGTGAAGTTCCCCAAAGTGCCGGACCGCATGGAGGAACCCCATCCCGCGGACTGGCTCTTCAGTTAAAGTCCGCGGGCCCCGGAAAGAGTGTCCGGACGGGCGGCAAAGGAGGTCTCTTCATCATGGACGACTACCGCAATGCGGATGAGCGGGAACTGCGGCTGTTTCCCTTTCTGCTGGTCAAAATGCACATCTCGAAACTGAACGCCGCCACATACTATCCGCCCCACGACCGGCAGGAGTATCAGCTCTACTGCCTGCTCTCGGGCAAGGTGGACTACTCTTTCGGCGACAAACGGGTTTTTCATCTGCACGAACGCGAGGCCGTCATCGTGCCTCCCGGCCTGACGCGCAGTCCCCGCTCCCGGTGCAGCGAAGGCTCGGCGCTGGTCGCGCTCTTCAGGCCCCGCACCGCGGACTTTCACAGGGATCTGACCCGCATACAGATGAACGACGCCCAGTTTTTCTGCGCCGATTCGCTGTTCAGGGCCGAACGCGACCGCAAGGAGAGTTTTCCGCTGCGCATATTGAGGCTCAACGCCCTGCTGCTGGAGCTGCTGGGCGCCCAGCCCCTGATGCGCCTCTGCGGCACATGGGGCAGAGAGAGCCGCGGCGACCGCAACGCCCTGCTGAGAAAAGTCGAACAGGCCGAGGAACTCATGCGTTCCAATCTGGAGCATCCCCTGCCGCTGGAGTCCATCGTGAAACACGTCGGCATCTCCCGTTCGGCGCTGGAACGGAATTTCAGGAAACTCCGGGGCTACTCCGTCATGGCCCAGTACCGCAACATCCGGCTGTGCACGGCAAAACTCATGCTCCAGCAGGGATGCTCCGTCTCGGAGGCGGCCTTCGAAACGGGTTTTCTCACCACCCAGCACTTCGCCACAGCGTTCCGCCGCCTGTTCAAGACCGTCCCCTCCGATATTTGAACCGTTTTGAAACGAAATAGAGCCGTTTTGAAACGTATTTTTCTTGCGCGCGAAGTAAATTAATGCCGATGAAGCGCTTTTTGGGAGGACGCATGTTCGATCTGAAAAAAAACCTCGGCGTGAAAACCTTTTCGTTCCGCGAGATCAAAGACAACCGGACCTGTGCGGAAATGATCCTGCGCTGCGGCTGCACCACGGCGGATCTCTCCGGGGCTCACGTTGATTACGACGCGCCCGCGACATGGACAGACGTCTGCCGGGCTTACGCCGGCAAGGGCGTTTCCATCGTCGGCATCGGTTCGGCGGGCGTGCGTCCCGACGATGCCTGGAACCGGCGCTACTTCGAGTTCGTCAGAACGGCCGGAGCCGGTCTCGTCACCTGCGCCTTCACAATGGAGGACTGGGAGAAGACCGTTTTTTCGCTGGAAAAACTCAGCGAGGAATACGGCATCCCCGCCGCCATCCACAATCCCGGCGGCTTCGACTGGCTGGGCAATTCCACCGCGCTGGAATACGTTTTCAGGCGCACTTCGCCGCGCATCGGGCTGTGTTTGGACACCGCCTGGTGCATGCACATCGAGCGCGAAACGCCGGTGGAGTGGATGGCAAAATTCGGCGGCCGCATCTACGGGTTTCATTTCAAGGACTTCACGTGGGACCGCAAGGGGAAGCATCATGACAGCGTCGTGGGAGAGGGTTCTCTCGATCTGCCCGCCGTGCTGAAGTCCTTCGAGCGGCTGCCCGCCGTCCGCAGCGCGGTTCTGGAATACGAGGGAGCCGATGCCGCGGAATGCACCCGCAGATCCGTCGAAAACATACGGGCGCTCTGCTGAAAAGACGGTATCGGCCAAAGTGAAAGAAGATATGGGATTCCCTCCGGCGGTCCGCAGAAGCCCGCAGGAACAAACTTGAGAGTGCGCCCCGGAACAAGGATAAGACTCGCGAACAGCAAAAGGTTCGTTCACCCAAAATAAGAGAAAGGAATGAAATGACAATGAAAAGACACAACACGGCGGCGGGGAAACTCTTTTCCGTCAACGGAATGCAGGGGAAGCGCCTGCGCTTCACCCTGATCGAGCTGCTCGTCGTCATCGCCATCATCGCCATATTGGCCGCCATGCTGATGCCGGCGCTGAGTCAGGCGCGGGACGCGGCCAAGACGTCGTCGTGCGTCAACAACTTCAAGCAGTTCGGCTTGTTCAACGCCCAGTATTCCGACTCTTACGACGGTTATTTCCTGCCCTTCCGGATCCTGGGCGTCAACCGCTATCCCAGCGGCAAAAACTGGCTGCTCCTGCTGACGGCGGAAGCGACCGACACGGGCAACGAATATGTTCCGGAATCGCGTCAGAAACTGGGGTTCCCCACCTTCAAGAAATCCCAGCTCTTCTGTCCGCTGGGACTGGGTAAAGCCAGAACTGCCGATGAATCCGCCCTCATCGGCACCAACGGCGGCAAGATCGCGTGCAACGACCGCATCCGCGGCAAGGACGGCGGCAACGGCAAAGCCGCCGTGGTGGATACCAGCAACGCCAAATATCCCTACAAGATCCTGAAACGCGGCCAGCTCCGCAAGCCCGCCAGTATCTTCGACTACGCGGAACTCTATCCCGATCAGGCGGGACTCTCGTGGGTGTCTTACATTCAGTACCGTCATGCGGGCCGGGCGGACATCCTCTGGGCCGACGGCCACGCCTCGCTGGTCAATTACCCGGCGGTCAAAGACGAAAACATGGTGCCCGACATCTGATGCGGACTGAACAAAAGAGGTATTCCCCATGAAAAAACTGCTGATCCCGTTGTCGGCGCTGTGCGCCTTTTCACTCGCGGCGCTGCCGGTGATCGTCCTGCCGCGGGACGCGAACATTCAGGAAAAGAAAGCCGCCGATGAACTGGCGCTGAATCTCAAGGCCGCCGCGGGCAAGGCCGCGAAGATCGTCTCCGAAGAGGCCGCCCCGGCTCAGGGAAAACGCATCTATGTAGGCCGGACCGCGTTCGCAAAGAAAAACGGCGCGGACTTTTCGGCTCTCGGAGAAGAGGAGCATTTCGTCAAGGCCGTCTCTTCCGATGAACTCATCATCGGCGGCGGCTTTCCGCGGGGAACGCTCTACGGCGTGTACGAGTTCCTCGAAAACACCCTCAACGCCATGTGGCTGGACGAAGAGAACATCTTCATCGAAAAAGTCGATGACGTAACGTGGAAAAAGGATCTCCTGCTGCGGGGCAGGCCCGCCCTGCCCTACCGGTCGATCTACAGTCACTTCGGCAAAGGCAGCGAACTCTACAAGATCCGCAACCGGCAGAACTGGTTCCACACCGATCTGCCCGGGGAGTTCGACGGCTTCGGGATCCCGACGCTCTTCGGACGTCCCCGGTTCAATCACTCCTTCTACGACTACACAAAGGACGTGCCCGACGGGGACACGGACATCCTTTCGCTCACCGCGGGCAAGCGGGTCAGATCGACCTCCAGCCTCGGTCCCGGGCAGATATGCTACAGCAACCCCAAGACCGTGGAGTGGTTCTGGAAAAAGTTCGAGTCCTACGTCGCCGCCGACAGGAAGGGCCGCCGGAAGTGGCAGTATCCCCGCATTTACACTCTGGCCACCAACGACAACCGCAACGAGTGCCAGTGCCCCGGATGTCAGGCGCTGGTAAAAAAGTACGGCTGGTCCGGGGCGAAACTCCATTTCGTCAATCAGATCGCGGAACGGGCGGCGAAGAAATATCCCGACGTCGTGTTCAAGACGGACTCCTACGGGCTCCACGGCTTCCTGCCGAAAAACGGTCTGAAGCCCGCGAAAAACGTCTGGATCGGCATCTCCTACGGCTCCACGGTCCCCGGCCGCGAACGCGACTACTTCAGGCCCTACAGCGATCCAGTCAACAAGCTCACAAGGGATCTCCACCGCCAGTGGCACGAGGTCGCCACCTTGACCGTCGGCGACTACTGGATCGACTACAACCGCCCCCAGTACCCCAGCGCCATCGTGCGGACCATCGCGGAAAATCTCAAATTCTACAAGTCCCTCGGCGTCAAATCGGTCAAGCCCGAGTGCCAGGGCGCCCACGTGACCAGTTTCTGGCGGATGCGCACCTACATCGGCTACCGCTTCATGGCGGACCCCGGCCGCGACATCGACGCCGAGATCGAACGCTTCTGCCGGGCCTACTACGGCAAGGCCGCCCCCCAGATGCTGGCCCTGCACAGACTGCTTGAGGAAGGCATGGCGAAACTCCCCAAGTGCGTCGACAGCTATCCCATCGGCGCGCGCGTCGATCTGGACGAGGAGTTCTTCAAAAAGGCGGAGGCCCTCATAAACGAAGGCGACCGGCTGACGAAGGACGATCCGCTCCGCAATGACCGCGTCACCGACGAATGGGCCGCCATAGCATGGGCGAAGATCGACAAGTTCAAGGTGTCCGACAGGGCCTACATCGAGAATTTCCGCAAAGTCGCCATGCGCCGCATGAAACTCCAGAACGCCTATCACGTCAAAAGACTGGTTCCCCGGATCAACATGCTCTGCGACGCCGCGCTGGCCAAGCTGCCCCCGATCAAAGGCTTCGAAAATGCGGCGGTGATCTCGGAATACGGCTGGCCCCAGCTCTCTTCCCAGCGCTACAACAAAATCATCGACGATCCCGACGCCGCGGGAGGCAAGGCCGCCATCCCCAGTCATCCGTACATGACGAAGGAAAAAATGACCCGCTCAGGGATCGACATGGGCATCAGCGACACCGCGGCGCGCAAACGCCTCATCAGCCTCGCCGGGATCCCCGCCGAAGCCGTCCCCCGCGACGGCAAATATCACTGGTATTACCTCGGCCGCTGCCGCCTCTCCGGCAACCCCCTCGTATTCATGCACAGATCGTGGACTTTACAGCTTTACGTCAACGACGCCATCCGCCCGCCGGACCTTTATGACAACGACGTGGGGGTGTATGTTTCCCTCAAGGTCACCGACAGCGTCTACGCCGTGGACCGGGTCGTGGTGGTGCGGGGCGACGTCAGCCGCGGCTGCCCCGGCACTCCGCCCCTCCCCCCGGAGATAAAAAAGGAACGCGTCATCGCCGATCTGGCCGGAACTTCCCTGCACGGCAAAAAGGTTTTCGACCCAACCGCCGCCGCCGGATGCGCCGTCTCGGCCGGAGTCCCCCGGAACGGAAAAGTCCGCGTCCTCTTCATCGACAGGACCGGCAAAGAGAAAACCGTTTCAAAACTGATCGCCCCCGAAAAGGACAAGTACCGCCCGTTCTCCATCCGCTCCGGCATGCTGACCGGAAACTGCCAGCTCAAAGTCGGCGGATACCGGATCGAACTGGGCAATTATTTCGAACTGGCCAAACCCGACCGCAAATTCGAAATACTCATCTCCTGCCGCCTCGCCGACGACGGCAAAGTCCTCGTCGACCGCTGCCTGCTCCTCGAAGCCAAATAACCCTCTTTATCGCAAGAGCTGAGGGAACCCGGGGGAAGGGAAATCCTCTTTTCACGGGAAAAGAGGATTTCCCTTCCCCCGAGCCCCCATCCTTTTGCGAGAAAAGCGGGGTGTTTCGGGCGGAGCTTTGCGGGGGGCCGAGAGAAAAACGGAGTATTTCGGGCGGAGCTTTGCGAGGCCGCCGAACGCAGACAGCGGGGTGTTCAGGGGAAAGCTTTGCAGAGCCGCCGCGGTAAGCGAGGTGGTTTGCGGGCTCACGATCCGGCCGGACCGGCGGGCCCCCGGCGGAACTTGAAGCTGCCGGGCGGGACGCCGTATTTCTTTTTGAACTCCGACGCAAAATACTGGGGCGACGCGTAATTCAGCAGCGCGGAGACCTCCTTGATCGAATACAGGTGGTTTTCCAGCAGGGTCTTGGCCCGTTCCAGCTTCTGATCGAGAAAGTAGCCCACAGGCGAGGTCTGCAGATATTTCCGGAACTGCCGGTGCAGCGTCGCGCTGCTGGCGCCCGAGTGACGCACCAGTTCTTCGAGGGTCAGGCGCTCGTTCAGATGCCCGTGAATGTACTCCAGAGCCCGCTGCAGTTCCGGCGGACGGCGGCGGACCGTTGCCATTTCGGCCAGCTCCACCAGAAGAGAATAGCACAGAATGCTGGACTCCTTGCGGGCGGCCTGGGAACTTTCGCCGTTCAGTTCGTAAAGCCGGTCGAAGAACCGGTCGGGCGCGGTGCGTTCGTCGCACGAAACCATGTCGACCCGGGTAAGCCCGAGCATTTCGAGGGTTTGCCTCAGCAGCGGCCCCCGGATGATGACGGTCTTTTTGGATTGTGTTTGTCAAGTTCTGCAAATTAAAAAGTCAGATATTTTAGTTGCTCGCTCCGATTGAAGGGGTGGTCCGACTGAGTTACTCACAGTCGGCGCCCCGCCTCCGACGAGTTGGATGACCCATTCTCGTCGGGGCGC
>JAFTDL010000240.1 GCA_017454215.1 Lentisphaeria bacterium
CCATGATGAAGTCCGAAAGTTTCTTCTGGGTGATGGGGTCGCCGATCTGGACCGCCTGCGCGGGACTGTCTTTGTGCAGTTCTTCGCTTGAGAACGTGGCGCCGTGGATGCCGTCCTTGCCGATGCGTCCGCCGCCCATGACGATGAGGTCGCCGGGCTTGATCGTCTTGCTGGCGCCGGGAACGCCGTTGATGCTCTTGGGCAGTTTGCCCACGGTGCCGCAGTAGACCAGCGGCTTGCCGATGTAGCGGTCGTCGAAGAACTCCCAGCCGTTGCCGTAGGGAATGCCGCTCTGGTTGCCGCCGTCGATGACCCCTTTGTGGACGCCGTCGCGCAGTCTGCGGGGGTGCAGCAGTCCTTCCGGCACGAGTTCGGGCTTTGTGAAGGGCGAACCGAAGCAGTAGCCCCAGACGTTGATGAGCAGTTCCGCGCCCTGTCCCGTACCCAGCGGGTCGCGGTTGACGCCGACGATCCCGGTCATGGCGCCGCCGTAGGGATCGAGGGCCGAGGGACTGTTGTGGGTCTCGACCTTGTACACGACGTCGCATTTGTCGTTGAAGTCGATGACGCCGGCGTTGTCGCTGAAGACCGACACGAGATAGTCCACCTTTTTCTGGATGTCGCGGGTGGTTTTCTGGATATAGGTCTTGTAGCAGGAGTTGATATGTTCTTTTTTGCCGGTCTCGGCGTCTTCGTAGTCGATCTCGGCGCTGAAGATCTTATGTTTGCAGTGTTCGCTCCATGTCTGGGCGATGACTTCGAGCTCCACGTCGGTGGGGGACTTGCCCAGGCCGAACTTCTCCCGGCCCTGCGCGGTGCGGAAGTAACTCTGGATGGCTTTCATCTCGTCCAGCGAGAGGGCGAGCGTGCCTTTTCTGCTCAGTTCGACCAGTTCGGCGTCCGACACTTCGAGGTCGCAGGTACGCACGTCGACCTTGTCCCTGCCCGAAACTCTGGGCAGGTTGAAGGGAATGCCTTTCTGCGCCTCCTGAGCCGAGAGCACGCGGACGCTCTGGATGAGTTCGTTGGCCAGCAGTTTTCTGCCGACCTCCTCCATCTGACCGCGGGTGAGGGCGTCTCCGTACACGAGATACTCCGCCGACGAAGCGACGAACTCCTCATCTTCGAGTTTGCGTCCGAGGATGTCCGCGGCGGCGGTCCTGAAGGTACGGGCCACGTTGTCGGTCACGCCGGGACGGAAGCCCACGACGATGATGAAGTCGCAGGGGGGCAGGGCCGTGAAGTTTCCGGACTGCGCCCTGCCGGTGCGCCAGCACTGCAGGACCGGATCGTAAAGCAGTTCGGCCAGTTTTTCGGCCTCCTGCTCCGTGATGTCGGCCGACAGGGTGTAGACGTCGCGCACGCGGACTTCCCGCACCTTGAAGGGAAACAGTTGATTGATCTGCCCGGCGACGCCGGTTCCGCGGGCGTCGCGCCATTTCGGCAGCGGGGATATCTCGATCCGGTAATCTGTCATTTTATCCTGAGCCTTATTTTAAGGATGTCGAAAATTTCTGCTGAAGTCAGAAGTCCTCCCGGCCGTAAACCTCGAAGCAGCTTCTGTAGGCCACCGCGTATTTCTCCGCGTAGACGGGGCTGAAACTCTTTTTTGCGTATTCCCGGTAGCGGGCCAGCCGGGGATGGGTGGACGCGAAAAGCCGCCGCATGAGGTCCAGAAGATTCTCCTCGGTGCTGCCGAGGAGTTTCTCGCTCTGGGCCAGCCGGAGTTTCTCCTGCTGGGCGTCGAACTCCGCGATGGCCTCTCTGGCGTCGGTCTTGAGCAGATCGCCGAGGGTGGTGAAATCCCCCAGCGTGGCCGCCGCGGTGTGAAGCGTGAAGATGAACGAACGCAGATGTTTTTCGCGCAGGATGGTGTCCTGACTGGACAGCCCCGAAATGATCATGTCGCAGTCCTGAATGGCCAGCGCCAGCAGGCGCGCGATGCGGTCGTAGACGGCGTGCCGCCGGTCTCCGGGCAGGGAAGATATTTCGGAGCCGATGGCGTCGGCGGCCCGGTCGAAGGCTGCGTCGCGCCGGCCCATGAGGGGGGCGAGATTCACCTTGAGGACCGGGTCGATCTTGCGCCCGTCGTGACGGACGGCCGCCGGGGCGCTTTTCTCCCCCGGTTCTCCGGTCCTGTTCCCCTCCGGTCTGTTCTGACGCGCGGTGTCCAATTTTTCGTCCTCTGCGGATTACGGCAGATAGCTGAATTCGAAGACGCGGATGGCGTTGACGGCTTCGCCGATCTTCCGGACCAGCATTTCGGGCACTTCCACGTTGGTGGTGACCACGGTGAGGGAGCGTCCGGTCTTTTCGTCCTGCGGGGCGCGGATGTCCACGATGTTGATGTTCTTCTCTCCGAGGAGTCCGGCGATGCGTCCGATGACGCCCGGAGCGTCGCTGTATTCGACGAAGAGGTGGTGTCCGGTGGGTTCGAGATAGAGATTGTCGTACCCGTTGACCCGCGAGATCATCAGGCGGTTTTCGGTGACGGTGCCCCGGGCTCCGGCGATGTGGATGGGATTCCGGCCCGCCAGCAGGTCGATGGTCATGGACTGACCGTAGCCCTTGGAGTTGTCCACCTCGCGGTTGACCAGTTCGATGCCGGCGTTCCGGAAGAAGGCGGCGGCGTCCTTGGGTCCCTGGTCGAGTCTGGCGTAGTCGGCCATGAGACCGGCGGCGATGGGCGCGTTCATCCACGAAGCGAACTTGGCCAGTTCGCCGTAGAAGCTGGTCTCGATGCGCATGGGATTCTGTTCGGCTCCCAGATAGGCCCGGCACAGGGCGGTGAGCACGTAGGCCAGCTGCTGGTATTTCGCGTCCAGTCCGTCGGGCAGAGCCTTGTTGACCACGCAGCTGGTGATCCCCTGCTCGAAATAGGCGATGGTCTGTTCGGCGGACTTCCGTGCCGCGTTGAGGTTGGCCTCTTTGGTGTTGGCGCCCAGATGCGGCAGCATGATGTCGGCGATGTCGGCCACGGTCTTGGGGCCTTCGGCATCCTTGGGATAGACGTCGTTGCAGAAAACGATCTTCTTTTCGGCCTTGGCGGCCCGCAGGTCATTTTCGTTGATGATGCCGCTGCGGGCGCAGTTGACGAGCATGGCGCCGGGTTTCATCATGTCGAAGAGCCTGCGGTTGAACATGCCCCGGGTCTCGTCGTTTTCGGGAATGTGCAGCGTGATGAAATCCGCTTCGGTGAAGATCTTCTCGATGGTGGTCATTTCGACGCCCAGTTTATTGGCCAGCGCGGGGGCGAGGAAGGGATCGTAGCCGAGGATCTTCACCTCGAACCCCGACAGGCGCTTCACGACCAGCTGGCCGATGTGTCCCAGTCCGATGATGCCCACGGTCTTGCCGGTGAGTTCCCGGCCCATGAACCTGCTCTTTTCCCACTTGCCCTCGCGGGTGGAGATGTCGGCGGGCACGATGTGACGGCAAGCGGCCAGCATCAGGGCGACGACCTCTTCGGCCACGCCGTTGGAGTTGGCTCCGGGGGTGTTCATCACGTCCACGTTGCGCTTGCGGGCGTATTTGATGTCGATGGTGTTGAAGCCGGCTCCGGCGCGGACGATGAGTTTCAGCTGCGGCAGGGCGTCGATGATCTCGGGCGTGATCTTCTCGCTGCGCACGATCAGAACTTCGGCGTCGGCATTGGCTTTGATCTGGTCTTCGAGAGGCGTCGCGGCATCGAGGACGACATTATACCCGCGCTCGGTGAGCATATCTGCGGCGAATTTGTCCAGCTTTGTGGGAATGAGAACTTTACGCATGGCGAGAATCTCCATTTTATCGTTTTGAAGCGGCTCCCGCGGGAGCGCTCCTTTTTTTACACTTTCTGCACCCCGATAATATACAGCCGGTCTTGCATTTTTTCAAACCCGGTCCGGGGCGGGAGCGGGCCGCAGAAGGAGTTCTTTCAGCGTCACGGGACCGAACAGACCGGAGGGAAGGCTTTCGCTCTCGAAGGCGCGCTGCCGTTCCTCGTAGGGCGAGATCCGCACGCCCGCTTTGCGCCAGTTTTCCCGCGTTTCGGAACACAGCAGGGCATTGGCCGGCGTGTTGGTCACGTCGATCTCCAGACGGTTGCGGCCCTTCTTCAGACCGGAAGAGAGGATGAAGTCGAAGGGAGAAAAAAGTTTTCCGCCGACCCTTTTGCCGTTGAGCCGCACGGTCGCGGCATAGCGCACCTCTCCCAGCGAGAGCAGGAGGTGACGCCGGGCGTCTTCGAGATCGAACCTCCAGCGGTAGCGGATCGTGCCGCTGAAGCCCTCGCCCGCATACTTGCGCCAGTCGCCCCGTCCGTATTCTTTCAGAGCCCGCTTTCGGGCCGAGGCGCGGAAGTCCTCCGCCCCGCAGAACATCCGCCGCAGGACGGTCATGCCGTCAAGATGCAGCGGAACGGTGCGGCCCGTTTGCGGGAGGGGAGCGCTCCGCGCCGCTTTTCCCGTCACGAGGAGAACTGATCCGAAAGGCGCAAGCCGCAGACCGTTTTCTGCGGGAAGGGGCTTCGGACGGGAGTTTTGCCCGATTTCGGAAAGCAGAAGCGTCCTGCCGCCCGGAAGAGGGAGCTCGAGGAAAAGTTCTTCGTTTTTCGTGTTGAGGAGAAAATAGGTCTCCCCGTTTCTCCGCCGTCTTTTGACGACGCGCAGCCCCGGGACCGCGACGCCGGGCAGCAGGGGACGGAGCGCGCCGGGCCGCGCGGGGACGATGCCCTCCTTTTTCAGGTGCGCCGCCGCCTCGGGTGAGAGAAAATTGCGCTCGGGCAGCAGAAGATGGCGGTAGCGCATGGCGCCGATCCTGAACCCCTCTTCCGTGCGCCGGGCCCGGCACAGGGCATCGTCATCGACGAAGTCGAAGTCGCTTCCCCGGTCGAAGACTTCGCGGGCCAGACGGCGCATTTCCGACAGGGCGTTTTCGGCCGCGCCCGCCCCGGCCCAGACGGCGCGCTGATCGAAATAGACCGCCGCGGGCACGCAGGGGCTTCCCTCCGTCAGCCGCCGTCCGAGTCTTGCGATGTAATCGCTGCGGAGAGCGGCGTACTCCCACAGCGGATCCGCCGGGTCGAGGTGGGGCCGCAGGTGGGAGACCATGTTTTTGTGGCTTGACGGGTATCCGCTCAGAACGAAGACATTGACTCCGTCCGCGGCCAGCGTGTCGACGATGAATTTCTGCTGGTCCGGCGTGATGCCCGAACCGTAGACGGCGAAGATCTCGGCCAGCACCTGTTTTCTCCCGGCCTGCCGGGCGACGGACGAGGCGAATTTTGCGAAGGGGAGAGTCTCCTTTCCGGGCATGATCTGGCGGGCGATGACATCGACTCCGGGCAGGTCGAGGGCCCGCAGGGAGCGCATGACGTGGCCGCTGCCCGAGGGAGCGAGATTCCGCGGATCGTCGTCGGCGTTGATATGGCCGCCCGAGAGCAGTCCGTGTCCGCGGCAGAAGCGGCGGATGGGCAGAAAATAGTTTTCGACGAAAAGCTGCGACAGCACGTCGTGAAAGTCGATCCGGGCCCGGACGACCTCCGGCGGGTCGTCGTCCTGCGGCGGGCGGAACAGGTCCCCGAGAAAGGGCGTGATGCCGTACTTTTTGCGGCGCAGAAAGATCCTGTCGAAATTCCGGGCCCACGGCAGGGAACGGCCGCAGTCGGTCCGGGTGAAGTGGGGTTCGTCGGTGAAGGAAGCGAAAAGGGTCCTCCCCGCCTCTTCTCCTGCCGCGCGGACGCAGGGCGCGTGGGTGAGTTCGATGAATTTTGCCGTCGCATCGCGGTTGAGCAGATCGGCGGCGGGGATCTCTCCCGGCGGCGGCAGCGGGACGCGTCCCTCCTTCAGGTCCGGACCGAGAAAGAAGGGCGCGAACTCTTCCGGAGAAGAGAGCCGCACCTTGCCCGCGGCGTTGCCCGAGGGCCAGCCGCCTTCGTCGTAGAGGTAACAGGCAAGACCCAGCCTGCGGCACTCCTGCACGATGACGCGGAAGAGCCTGAAGTACGCTTCCGACAGGTATTCCGGACTCATGGCCGAAGGCATGGTTTTCGTGCGGAAGCATCTGGGCCACGGATGGGGACACACCGCGCGGGCGCCCGCTTCGGCCATCCGGCGCAGGTCGCGCCTGACCCGCGCGGCGGTCATGGGGCAGTTGAGAAGCCAGAAAAAGGCCGGGGACGGAAGGGCGTTTCCTGTGTTTTTTCTCATTTTTCCGCCTGCCACAGCCATGTGCTCCAGTCGTCGGTCCGGACCGTGACCGTGTCGGTGTCGCGCCCCGCCGTTTCGCCCGAGTGGAGTTCGGTGATCTTTTCGGCCCTGAACGGGAGTTTTACGGTGAATTCGCCCGTTTCGCGTACGGCGAGCAGAAAGAGATCGCCCATCCTCCGGGCGAAGACGCCGGGCCGGACGAGCCGGTGACACCCGGCCTGCGAGAGAAGGTCCGCCCAGGTGTCGGAGCGCAGGACGGGCAGTCCGGCAAAGACCGCCGTGGAACCGTCGGCAAGTTTTTTGCGGGCGGCGGCGACCTCCTGCGTTCCCGAGTAGACCGCCAGTTTTTCCGCATCGGGATCCGTGCAGCGGACCCGGGGCGACTCGACCAGTCTGCAGGGCAGTTTCCTGCCCGAAAGTTCCTGTGCGGCGAGGGGCAATGCCTCGTACCGCGCCGCAAGTTTCATGCCGGTGAGGGAACTCATGGAGCCGTCGGAGAAGCCCTCCGCCGAGATCAGTCCGGGCGCGTAGAACCAGAACGCCGTCACGCCGGGACGGCGGATCTTTTTCAGCAGGGCTTCGCGCTTCGCGCCGTTGACCTGATAACAGTTGACGAAGATGAAGACCTTGCGGTCGGCCGGAGCTTCCGGCAGGGTGTCGAGCGTGGTGACGTCATAGGAGAACCCCGAGAAGCTCAGGGCGTTGAGCATGGCTCGGTGGAAGAGACCGAAAAAGTTGTCGTTGCCCAGCCGTTTCGGGTCCTCCATCTGCGGCGGTCCCTGGACCGCCCGCTGGACCGGGTCGATGACCACGGCGATCTCCGCATGAGCGGTTTTTCCGCTTTTGAAGAGCCGCCGCCAGATCTGTATGTGCCGGGCGAGGGGATCGTCCGCCCTCCGCACCCATATCCGGCGGGCGCGGGAGACGGGCTTCCGGTAATAACTTTTTATCACGGGCAGAAAACTGCCCAACGCAGCGGGCGGGACGTTTTCGGCCGCGCTCTCCGACGCGGCGCAGAGGGCGAACAGCATCGCCGGAAGCAGCAAACTCTTTTTCATGTTTCTGACGGTCTCCTTTCTTCCCTTCCTAATTAATATTCCCTCCGGAGAAAGTTTTGTCAAGCGCCGGAATACGGCACTTGACCCGGATGCGGAAACGCTGTATATTTTATCCCTGCAGGAGGGGAGGTATATGGAGCTTTTCATCAACGACAGTCTCGACGCCGCGTACAATCTGGCGCTGGAAGAGGTCATGACCCGCGGGCACGAACGGGATTTTCTCATGCTCTGGCGCAACGCCAACGCCGTCATCATCGGACGCAATCAGAACACCGCCGCCGAGATCGACGCCGAAAAGATAAAGGAATACAACACCGCCGTCGTGCGCCGCTCCACGGGGGGCGGGGCGGTCTATCACGACACGGGGAATCTCAACTACTCCATCGCCGTGTCGGGACGCCACGTGGATCGCGACTCCTTTGCCGACCACGCCATGCCCGTGGTCAGCGCCCTGCGGAGCATGGGCGTCGATGCCACCTTTTCGGGCAGGAACGACATACTCGTGAACGGTTTCAAAGTCTCCGGCTCCGCCCGCGCCGTTCTGGGGAAACGCACGCTTTTTCACGGGACGCTGCTCTTCGACTGCGACATGACCGTTCTGCAGCAGGTGCTCGTGCCCGATCCCGAAAAGATCCGCTCCAAGGGGATCAAGTCCGTCCGGTCCCGGGTGATGAACCTGTCGGAACTCCTGCCCGGAATGACCATGGAGAACTTCATTTCGGCCTTTTCCGCGGCGCTTCAGAACGAAGTGGCCGGATGCCGTCTTGCGCCCATACCCGGAAAAATGGTTTCCGCCGCTTCGGCTCTGGCCGACGCCAAGTACCGCACCTGGGCGTGGAACTACGGCACGGCGCTGGATTACTCCTTCTCGAAATCCCGCCGTTTCCCCGCGGGACGGATCGGCGTCCAGTTCAACATCCGCGGCAACGTCATCCGCGACCTCCGCTTTTCGGGGGACTTCTTCGGTCTCGACCCCGCCGAGGAACTGGCCGGACTCATCGACGGGACAAGTCTCGACCCCGAAAAACTGCTCGCCCGGCTGGAGTCTCTGGAGCTTTCGCGCTGGATCTCGGGCGTCACGCCCGCCGAACTTCTGACTTTGTTCGTATGAGGAAAATTCGTGTTTTTTTTCAAAATCGACTTGCAATAGCGCCCGCGAAGGGCTATATTCTACACATCGCAATTCGATGAGAAATGCGGGGGAGTAGCTCAACTGGTTAGAGTGCCACCCTGTCACGGTGGATGTTGCGGGTTCGAGTCCCGTCTCTCTCGCCATTTTTTTTGCCCTTTTTCCGGCGCGTCCCGGCGGCGTCCGGGCCGCATCCCGTTTCCTCAGTTTCCCTCCGGTCCGCACTTCCGCTTGACTTTCCGCCCGGCGGGGGTATATTGCACCGGTAAAAAACCACTGGGGGGGAGACACCTCCTACCTCATACCTCCTGCTTTCGGCCGTGCGGGGACGGCCTCCGGGATGCAGACGGCTTCGAAGTGAACGTCGGGGGGCATTTTTCCGGTGGAGACGGCGGCGAGCAGATTGCGGGCGGCGGTCTCGCCGCATTCGGCCAGCGGCAGCACGATGGGCTGAGGCGGTCCGGCGTAGCCGGGCAGCAGCGCGCCGTCGAAACTGATGACGGGAACGGCAAGTTTCGCTTCGCGCAGAACGTTCTCCACTTCCGGCAGCAGGGTGCCGAATCCGACGAAGATCGCGTCGGGAACGGTCCGCGTCAGCAGTTCCTTCACGGCGGCGGCGCCCTCTCCGGAGGCGGGTGAGGTGTGGATCACCAGATCGGGGTCCACCGGCATGTATTTCCGCACGGCGTCGCGCCACACGATGAATTTGTTGTGCATGCCGGAGTCCTCGAAAAGCTGCATGTCGCCGAGAAAGGCGAACTTGGCAAATCCCCGTTCGCACATGAGCGAGATGGTCTTCTGCGCGGCTTTGCACGAGGAGAGGACGACCTGCGGGATGCCCCGACCCTGGATGCTGTCTCCGGCGAAGACGAAGGGTTCCGGTTCTCTTTTCAGGCGGTCGGCGAAGCGGATGTCGTGGATCCCCAGCACGATGCGCCCGCAGCAGGTCAGCGGCCGGTAGGTTTCGAGTTTTTCCGTCTGCGAGCGGGTGCGTCCCACCGGGTTGAGCACCGGATGAAATCCCGCCTGTTCGAGGACCCGCACGGCTCCGGAAAAGATCGGACTCCAGAAGGGATGCGAAAAGGCCGAATCGATGCCGTTGTAGATGATCTCGACGGTCCGGAGGGTGCTGTCCGGTTCCCGGCGGCGCACCGCGGTCCCGAAGCGGCGGCGGCGTTCGACGAGGCCGATGCGCACCAGCCGCGCCAGAGCCTTGTTCATGGTCTTGACGTTGACGCCGAACTCCTGCGCCAGCGCGTTTCCCCCCGGCAGTTTCTCCGGGTAGTCGCCTCGGGCGATACGTTTGCGCAGTTCTTCGACGATCCCGTCCTGACGGGGAATTATCATCGGCCGTGTCCTCCTGATCCGGGTCTGTTGATAAAACCATATCATGTTTTTTCGTAAAATCAAGTTAAAACCATATTTTGTGCTGATTTTTTTTCCGGGTGCTGTTGCAAAGACCGTTTTTGTGCGGTAAAATATGGTTAAAACATGGTTTTATTCAACGTCCGGAGAAGCGTCCGGATGGAAAATCGAAAAGGAGATGATCGAAATGCCCGATTTCACCGGCTGCAAGGCCATGGTCATGGAGCGTCCGCGTCAGGTTTCCGTGCGCGAGATCAAGCTGACGAAACCCCGCCCCGACGCGGTGATCGCAAAAACCGAGTTTTCCGCCATCAGCAGCGGCACGGATATGAAGACCTACGAGGGGCTTCAGCCCGCCGAGACCCTCTGGTATCCGCTGGTGCCGGGGTATGAAAACGTGGGAAGAGTCATCGAAGTGCTGGATCCGAATTCCAAATTCAAGCCGGGCGACCGGGTGATGATCAACGAGTGCCGCCAGTTCGGAGACGTCTGCGCGGCGTGGGGCGGCGGCACCGCCGTTTCGATCAAGGACTCCTTCACCGCCGGAGCTCCCTCGGACTACATGGTGAAGATCCCCGACAACGTGAGCGACCGCGACGCGGTGCTGGCCTATCTGCCCTGCGTTTCCCTCAAGGGCATCCGGAAGATCGCCCCCTACCTCAAGGACGGTCACACCGTGCTGGTGGTGGGCGCGGGCATGATCGGCATCAGCGCCATCCAGATCGTCAAGATCATGTATCCGCACTGCCGGGTGGTCTGCATCGAGCGCAACGCCTTCCGGCGCTCCATCGCCGAGCATTACGCCGACTACGTGTTCGACGCCGAGACCGGCTGCGGCAAGCTGACGGAACTCACCGACGGCGTCAAGGCCGATGTGGTGATCGAGTGCTCCGGCAATCAGAACGTCGTGGGGTCCCTGCACCAGTACCTCAAGGACGGCGGCTGGGCCTTCGACGATCCGCCGGGGCACATCCATCTGCAGGGCGATTATCCCGGCAGGATCGTGCTGGACTCCTGGAACTGGTGGTTCAACAAGAACTGCTCCATCACCATGAGCTGCTGTCTGGCTCCGACCTGCAAGGAGCAGATTTTGAAGTGGATGAGCGAAGGCAAGTTCGACACGTCGCATCTGCCCTGCGAGGTGTGGGAGGCGGGCAAGGCCGCCGAGGCCTTCGCCTACAAGGAAAAACAGGGCGTCGAGAACTTCAAGATCCTCTTCGACTGGAGGAACCTCTGATAAAATGAAACTGGGGCTTGCCGCGTGGGGTCTGCGCGAACTGGCGCATGAGGAGAAGTTTGCCCTTGCCGCGAAACTGGGGGTGAAACTTCTGGAGATCTCCGTTTCGGGGCATCCCAACGACTTTCTGCAGCAGGACGCGGGCGAGGCCGAGATCCGCGAGACCCGGCGTCTGGCGGAAAAGTACGGCATCGACATCTCCGCCGCGTGCACCGGAAACGATTTCACTCTTGCCGGAGACCTCGCGCCGCAGATCGAAACCGTGGAACGGGCCGTCGCGACCGCCGCGGGCATCGGCAGCGGCGTGCTGCGCATCTTTGCCGGATTCACCTCCGACTCAGAAATGGACGAAAACCGTTTTTCCGCCATGCTGGATGCCCTGAAATGTGTCCGGAATACGGCCGGAAAGTGCGGCGTGACGCTGGCGGTCGAGACCCACGGCGGCGTGGCCTGCGGCGGTGCGCCGGGCACGGTGCGGCACTTTGCGAGCGTCTCCACCCGGATCGACACGATCGACCGCATTCTGGAGACGGGGGTGTCTCTGCTCTATGATCCGGCCAATCTCAACGCGGCGGGAGTCCACGAGCCGGAGAGATTTTTCGCGCGCTATTCTTCGCGCGTCGCCGACGTGCATCTCAAGGATTTCCGTGCCGTTCCCGGCGGGCTGGTTCCCTGCGCCTGCGGGCAGGGGGGACTGGACTGGAAAAAGCTGATGCATGCTTTGAAAGATTATTCCGGTCCGGCGCTGATCGAGTACGAGCTGCCGGGCGACGTGGCGCGCGGCATGCGCGAAAGCCTCGACTTTCTGCGGAGCTGCGGGGCATGATCCGTCACGTCCACTTTCAGCTGACTTTGCGCTGCAATCTGCACTGCCCCTTCTGCGGTCAGGAGCGGAGGCGCGTACCCGAGGCCGGACCCGAGGTCTGGCTCAGGACGGCGGAACAGCTGCCCCGGAACTGCAAGATCACCCTGTGGGGCGGCGAACCGCTGCTGTACGAAAAATTCGTATTCCTCGCCGAACGGCTGTATGACATGGGCTTCGCTCTCGAGATCGTGACCAACGGGACGCTGATCGGTGAGGAAAACGCCGCCGTTCTGCGGGAAAAGTTTTCCTCGGTGTTCATCTCCCTCGACGGCGGGGAAAAGGAGCACGACTCCGTGCGGGGCGGGGGGACTTTTGCCAAGGCTGCCCGGGGCGTCGGACTGCTCTCGCCCCGCCGGGGAAAACTGGTTTTTCTCACCACCCTGCACGCCGGGCTGACCTCGGGAAGCACGGCGTGGCTGCGGGAACTGGAAGCGCTGGGACCGGACTCCGTCACGCTTCAGCCTCTCATTTACCTCACCCGCGAAGAGATCGCTTCCGCCGCAAAGTGCGGCATTTCCGGTCTTGAGCGCTGGGAACGCGCCGACGATCCGGCCGCCCGGAGAGCCCTCGAAGAAACGCTTGCGCGCATTTCGCATGAAAAGCACGCCGTCCCGGTGATTCCCGTTCTGCATTTTCCCTCGGGGGTGTGCGGCAGACCGGAGCATGCACTGCACATTTCTCCCGACGGCGAGGCCTGCTTCTGCACGGATTTCACCGGCTACTCCATAGGAAACGTTTTCAGCGCGGGCGCGGACGCGGTGTTTGCCTCTTCCCGGGCGCGGAAGTTCCGCGAGGTGTTCGGAAAAGACGACATGCCGCTGTGCGGACACTGTCCGTGGCGGAGCCAGAAGGTCATAGCGCGGGGCGATCCCGCGGCAAAAAAATAAAGGGATTGCAAAAATGCTGTATTTCGACGAGGACTCCGACGCGAGGTTTTTCATGCCCGAAGCGGGGACGATGACCACCGGCGATCTGGACGCCATGCTGGCCAATCTCGGACAGACGAAGATCGGCTGTCTCATCGTGGGCGTCAACGGCCAGATGTCCAATTTCAGGAGCAAGTTCGTCGAGTCCTACCTCGACAGATTCGACCCCGCCGGGGGCATCACCCAGAGCGCCATGCGTGGAAGCCGCGAAAAATGGGCCTTCCGCCGCGTCGCCAATATGGCGGTCATGGAGAGGCAGGGCGTCGACACCAACGCCTACCTGCTGGAAGGCGCCCGCAAACTGGGCCGCGAGGCGTGGATCGACGTGCGCATGAACGACATCCACGACGGCCACGACGAGAACGCCCCCATCCACGCCTCCCTGTGGCGGGAGCATCCCGAACTGCGGATCCCCGGCGCTCTGCCCGGCGCCAACGGCTACGATTTTTCGCAGCAGACGATCCGCGACATGATGGTCAACTACATCGCCGAGGCCAATGACAAATACAGACCCGGCAACGTGATCCTCGACTGGATGCGCTGGCCCTCCTTCCTGCCCCGGGGG
>JAFTDL010000241.1 GCA_017454215.1 Lentisphaeria bacterium
GGCGCAGTTACCCGCCCGCGGGTGCCACCCGCCCGCCGCAGTCAGAAGCACGGCATCGCATACTTCGACTGGCTTCAGCTCATCCGTTTCGCGGGCGAGAAATAGAAGCATGATCCGGGGGAAGAAAAAAACTTCTTTTTCCCGTGAAAAGAAGTTTTTTTCTCCCCCCGGGCCCCTCTCTCTTTTCAAGAAAAACGAGATGTTTTAAGAGAGGCTGTCGGACCATAAGCCCGTGATCCTGCGGGTCTTATACCACCTGGACTGCTGTCGGACGCATCCCCGTGAGGAACTCAGGCGTAGGCGGGAGCCGATGGTTCGGTCCGGGGACTGCACTCGGGGATGAAGCGCAGTTCGGCCTGCATGGCCTCGTCGGCGGTCCGCAGATTGTAGAGCGTCTGCAGATTGAGCCAAAATTCCGGCCCGGTCCGGAAATATTTGCCCAGCCGCAACGCCGTGTCCGCGGTGATCTCTCTTTTGCCGCAGATGATCGCGCTGATCCTGTTGGCCGGGACCCTGATATCCGTGGCCAGCTTGTTCCGGCTGATCCCGTAAGGCTTCAAAAACTCTTCCAGGAGGATCTCCCCCGGCGTCGGCATCGGAATCTTCGTCATATCGTTTCCTCCTCAATGGTAATCGACTATTTCAACATTTTCCGCCCCGTCCGACCACGAGAAGCAGATCCTGTACCTGTCGTTTATCCTGATACTGTACCGGCCCTCCCTGTCTCCATGGAGCGCCTCGAACCGGTTTCCCGGCGGCTCCCTCAGTGTTTCCGGCTTCACGGACGCCGCAATCATCACAAGTTTTCGTAAAGCAACCTTTTCGATCCCGCGCAGCCGTCTCACCGGACGCTGGTTGAATATCTCCTCCGTCTCCCGGTCCCTGAAACTTTTTATCATACGCCCTCCGTCTGATGTCTAATATAATACGCGCGGCGTAAAATTCAAGATTTTTCTAAAAACATTTTCCCCTTCCGGCCTTTTGCCCGCCCGCCGCAAGAGGCCCCGTTTTCTTCGGGGAAACTTTAAAAAATACATTTCGATGATATATTGCATCTGTTTTTGATGGAGTTACCGAAATGACAAGTTCAAAAAAGCATCCAACCAGACCACATACGCAAAAATCACGGGGATGGTCGGTCATGAGTGAAGAAATGCAACAGATGATCGCCTGTATGCAGGAGGCGGTCGATGCCGAAATGGAACGCAAGGCCAAATTGGGGTACAACGTCGTCATCGCCGGCAAAAACGACCGTCCGAAAATCGTTTCGGCCAGATACATGGTCCGCAGACGGCGCGCGCAGAAAAAACGGCTCGAGGCTTAACCTCGGTATTCCGACAGGAAAACAAGTCCCCTGCGCCTCCCCGAAGGGCAAGGCGCAGTTACCCGCCCGCGGGCGCCGCCCGCCCGCCGCCGCGCTGCCGGGACGTCCTCAGCCTTTGTGCGCGGAAGAGCGCTTTTCGAGCACGAAGACCGCGCCGACGGCGAAAAGGTTGGGGGCCATCTTCGTGAGCAGCGGGAAACGCGAGGCGATGGGGGTCCGGCTGACGATGGTGATGTCGAGTTTGCGGCACAGTTCCCGGAAGTCCGACAGCGTGCTGAAGTGGATATTGGGCGTGTCGTACCACTGATAGGGGATCTGGGCGTTGCGGGGCATGCGGCCTTTCCAGCACAGCTGGAGACGGCAGTTCCAATGGCCGAAGTTGATGACGCTCACGGCGGCCCGCTTGCCGGCCCGGACGATGTTTTCGAGCAGGATGTCCGGACGGCGGATCTCCTGCAAAGTATGATTGAGCACCACAAGATCGAAGGAATCCTCTTCGGCGAAGTCCAGACCGTTGTCCATGTCGCCCTGGATCACGGGGACGCCGTTGGCGATGCACCGGATCACCGAATCCTGGTCGATCTCGATGCCCAGCACCCGGGCCTTGCGCTCCTTGTGCAGACGCAGCAGAAATGCGCCGTCGCCGCACCCGAGGTCCAGCACCCGGTCGCCCGGCGACACCAGTTCGGAAATGATCTCCAGATCGCGTCTGCGGTTGAGGTCGAGGTCTCTGCGGTCGATCATTTTTCCACCTCCGCCTGATGATGCAGAAAATCCCGCACCATGCGGCCAAGAGTCTCGACTTCCAGCAGGAACGCGTCGTGCCCGTAGCCGGACTTGATCTCGCAGAACGTGACCTCGCGGCGGTTGCGCAGGAGCGCGTCCGCCAGACGCTTGGACTGAGCCGTGGGAAACAGCCAGTCGCTGGAGAACGAGACGATCATTCCCGCCGCCGTGACGTCTTTGACGGCTTTCACCAAATTTCCGCCCGTTTCGGCGGTGAGGTCGAAGTAGTCCGTGGCCCGGGTGATGTAAAAGTAACTGTCGGCGTCGAAGCGCTCCACGAAGCGCTTCCCCTGATGCTGCAGATAGCTCTCGACGGCGAAATCCCGGTCGAAATCGTAGTCGTAGTCCTGCTTGTCCTGAAGATTGCGTCCGAACTTGCGTCCGAGGGATTCTTCGGAGAGGTAGGTGATATGGGCGAGCATGCGCGCGGCGGCCAGTCCCCGGTCGGGGGTGCGGTCGCCGTTGTAGTCGCCGTTGTTCCAGTCCGGATCGGCCTTGATGGCCTCGCGGGCAACCCAGTCGAAAGCGATATTCTGGGGCGAGAACTGACACGCCGTGGCGATGGCGATGAAACTTTTGAGACTTTCCGGATAACTCACCGCCCACTGCAGCACCTGCATGCCGCCCATGGAGCCGCCCACCACCGCCAGAAGTTTTTTGATGCCCAGATGATCCACGAGACGCTTCTGCGCCCGCACCATGTCGCGGACGGTTATCACAGGGAAGTTCAGATTGTAGGGCTTGCCCGTGGCCGGATCGACGGAGCGCGGTCCCGTGGTCCCGGAACAGCCGCCGATCACGTTGGAGCAGATGACGAAATACTTGTCGGTGTCGATGTACTTGCCCGGACCGATCATGTTGTCCCACCACCCCGGCTTGGGATCCTCCGGCGCATGCCGCCCGCAGACGTGAGCGTCCCCCGAAAGGGCATGGGTGATCAGCACGGCGTTGGAGGCGTCCTCATTGAGCGTCCCCGCCGTCTCGTAACGGATATTCACATCGGGAAGCTCCCGGCCGCAATCGAGCTTGAGCGGCTCGCTCAGGCGGTAGTCCCGGGGCTCCACGATGAAGACCGGCTGCTGCGTTTCGATTTTTCAGTTCTCCTGTTCCCTGCCGAAATGTCATCCGTATAATGTACTCCCTCCCCGGCAAAAATTCAATCGCTTTTTCAAAGGCCGGTGATTGGCCCCTATCCTTTTTCAAAAAACAGGGGTTTTTCGCGGGGGCGCTCACGGCGCGCCCCCCACACCCCCCCGCGGGCGGCCGAAACGTCGGCTTCGGGGTAACTGCGCCTTGCCCTTCGGGGAGGCGCAGGGGGGACGCGGCATGTCTTTTTCATCAACACGCCCATTGCCTATCCGGCCCATTTCTATTGCTCAGCACGCTGCGTCTGGGGATTGCCTCCCTTAAAACATCTCGTTTTTCTTGAAAAA
>JAFTDL010000030.1 GCA_017454215.1 Lentisphaeria bacterium
CGGACCTGAGCGATCTGCCAGTAGTTGTTGGTGAGGATGGTGTCGATGCCCATTTGCAGAACTTCGAGGGCCTCTTCAGGGTCGTCGCTCCAGAAGAGGTTGCACTTCATGCCGAGCGAATGGGCCTCGTCGATCAGCGTCTGATCGAAGTACGGCTTGAAGAACTGGACCTTTTTGCACCCCCATTTTGCGGCGCGTTCGACGATCCTGAGTTCCGCCATGTCGGACTCCGCCGCCATGCAGCGGGGGATCTCGGGGGCGGCTTCGATGGCCGCCGCGTGGACGGAAGAATCGCCCATGAAATAGGCGTGTTCCGCACAGTCGTAACGGTGCAGAAGTTCCGCGATCCTGCGGATGAAAGGACGCGAAAAATGTTCTCCCTCCACAGATTTGATGTGGATGTTCATCACCGCCTGCCGGGCAAACTGCCGCAATATCTCCTCGAGCGTCACGATCTTGAGTCCCTTCAGGGACGGGTGGGCCTTGACGCCGAAATCCAGCGTGCGCAATTCGGCAAAGGTCTTTTCCCGGACCGTGCCGCTGCCGTCGGAGACCCGGTCTAGCGTGGGATCGTGGATCGACACGGGCACGCCGTCGGCCGTCTCCCAGAGGTCGAATTCGATCTCGTCCGCGCCCATGGCCACCGCCGCGCCCAGGGCGGGCAGCGTGTTTTCGGGCAGCGTCGTGTGGAATCCCCGGTGGGCGCAGACGCGGGGATACGGCATGCGCCTGTCGTCCAGTCTTATGAAGGGACCGCAGGGACGGTAGGCCCACGGCGTGCGCCCCTGCTCGACGAAGAGGTCATTGCGGATGAGGTCGCCACCGAAGCTGTTGCTGCGCATGTATTTCCACTTAGGGTCGGCGATCTCGCAAAAGAGCTTTCCGGAAGCATCCCCCATGTCGGCCAGCACCTTTCCCGCCGGATCGACGACCAGCGACGTTCCGCCGAGACCGGAAGTTTTCCACATGCTGTAAGAAGCGCGCACGACGAAGGCGTTGGTCCTGAACGCGAGCATTCTGTTGAGCAGGAGAAGATCGTCATGGTTCTCCCCCCGCTGCATGGCGCAGACGAGCACGATGTCGGGACGGCAGGAAGCGAGACTCTCGATATACTCCGGAAAATAGGCGTCGTAACAGGTGACGAAGGCGAAGCGCAGACCCTCCGCCTCGACGACGGTCGGCGTCCGGGGACGGAGGGCGTAGGAGTTGTCCACCAGATGCTGACGGGGTTCGGAGAGAACAAGCTGCTGTTTCCAGTATTCCCCGGCGCACCGGCCCGAAGGCAGGAAGAGCCGCGTCGTGTTGCGCATTACGCCGGAAGTTTCGGCCCGGCGGCTCAAGGCGACGAGGGCACGACAGCGCTTCGCCGCCGCAACGGCGGCCGCTTCGAGCCTCTTTCCCCACGGTTCGGAATAGCGGCCCGTCTCCTCCGGCGTCAGCGAGCCCGGCGTATCGGAATACTCCGGCGTGACGATGAGATCGACGGAGCCGTCGCAGGACTCCAGCGCGTCCGCGAGAAAATCGACCGCCTTTCCGGCCTGCTCGAGATCGTAGCCGTAGGGCGGCTGAATGACACAGATCTTCATGATGCGGTCCCCTTCCTGACACCGTCCATAAAATAGCACCGCGGAAAGAATTTTTCAATCCGCGGACCCGCTCCTTGAAAAAAACCGCGTTTCAGGGTATAGTAAGGCAAAGGACATTCACAACACCGGAGAACCTTTTCATGTCGAACTATACGGACCCCGTCTTCCGCTGCAGCGCCACGGGAGACGCGATGATCACGCGCCGCCTTCCCGCAGAAGGAGAATATCCCGGTTTCGGAGAAGTGCGGGACTTCATCCGTCAGGCGGATCTCCGCTTCGGCAATCTTGAAACCACCGTCCACGATTTCGAGTCCTGCGGCGGGGCCCGCAGCGGCGGCAGCTGGCTCTGCTCCCCGCCCGGCGTGCTTGAAGATCTGCGCAGATTCGGCATCAACATCCTCAGCACCGCCAACAACCACGCGCTGGATTACTCCTATGGCGGGCTGGAAAAAACTCTGCATCACATCCGGGAGGCGGGATTCCCCTTCTCGGGGACGGGGGAGAACCTCGCCGCCGCCTCGCGCCCGGCCTATATCGACACCGCAAGCGGCCGTTACGCCCTGATCGGCTGCACCGCGAGCTTCAATCCCGAAAACATGGCGGGTTCCCAGACGGCCTCCCTGCCCGGACGCCCCGGCGTCAACGGCATCAGAGTCACGAAAAAATACCGTCTCCCCAAAGAGGACCTTCACCACATAAAACGCATCGCGGACGCGCTGGGCATCAACGCCGCGTCGGACATCATCCGCGGCGAAGGCTATCTGCCGCAGCTGGCGAAAACCGAACAGCCCTTCGGCGAACTTCTCTTCGAGGAGGGTGAAAAGGCCGAGATCGTCTCCACCGTAAATCCCGAGGACATGAAGCGCATCGCCGACACCGTCGCCGAAGCCCGGTTCATGGCGGACTACGTGATCGTCGCCATGCATACCCACGAACTTTACGGAAAATCCAAGGAGACGGTGGATCCCGTATCGCTCACCTTCTGCCGGGCGTGCATCGACGCGGGAGCCGACGCGGTGATCGGCACGGGTCCCCATCTGCTGCGCCCCATGGAGCTGTACAAGGGCAAGCCCGTCTTCTACTGTCTGGGGGACTTCATCATCCAGCTCGAAACCATTTTCCGCGCCCCCGACGGCATGTTCGCCAAGCAGAAACTGGACGGCAACGCCCGGCTGGACGTGCTTTTCAACACCCGTTCGGACAACGGCAAACGGGGCCTCTCTTACGATCAGGTGATGTACGAATCGGTCATTCCCTACTGGGAGGTCGAGCACGGACAGGTCAGAAAAATGCTCTTTCTGCCCGTCGAGGAATATTTCTCGCTCCCCCGTTCCCGCGGCGGCTGGCCCCGCAAAAAGACCGACGGCGGCATCATGGAGCGTTTTTCCGCCATGTGCAGGCCCTTCGGCGCGGACATCTCGATCCGCAGCGACGGTGTGGGCGAGCTCGCGCTCTGACGGAGACTTGATATTCCCGCAAGAATCTGCTATATTAGGCGGATGTAATTTCCCGGGCGATTAGCTCAGTTGGTTAGAGCGTTTGCTTTACACGCAAAATGTCGGGGGTTCGAGTCCCTCATCGCCCACCAGCCTTCGAAAAGCCGTCAACGGGTTGACGGCTTTTTTTACGGCTGGGCAAGCCGTCCGCGATCAGCGGCGAATTGACAAGACGGACACGGACGAAGTCCGCGAAGGCTGTCCCGCCGCAGCCTTGGCGAAGGCGGACCGAACAATCTGGAGTTGATATGCCGATACGCCCACCAGCCTTCGAAAAGCCATCAGCAGCCGGTGACGGCTTTTTTTACGGCTGGGCAAGCCGTCCGCGATCAGCGGCGGATGGCCCGGACGGAAAGCGCGGAACGCGCCGAAGGCTGTTCCGCCGTAATAATGTATTGCAAATGAGGTCATGCAAAAACAGGAAGGTAAAATATCTGACTTTTTGATTTGCAGAACTTGACAAACACGATCAAAAAACAGGGAATTCGGATATGAAGCATCTTTTGTTTGCACTGCCTTTTGCGGTCGCACTCATTTGCGGCTGCCGGACGGCGGAGGAACGCCTCTCTCTGCTGAAAGGACCCGCTGCTCCCCAACTGCCCGAAAAGGACCGGCAGAACTTCGCCCCTTATGCCGGGTCCGTGAAGCCGTACGGAAACATGACGCTGATCAAGGCCCCGGAGGCGGACGGCAGTTTCGTCGTCGAATTCGCCGCGGTCACGCCCGTTCCGGACAGCGTGTACGAATTCCGGATGCGTTACGCCGGCCAGGAGAATATCCAGCTCCACGCCTACGGGATCGAGGAGTCCGGAAACGGCAGTCAGTCCGCCGGACTCCTCATGCGCACCATGTCGTACCTCAACGTCAACGGCATGGTCGAATACGCCAAGCCTTTTGCCGTGTCCAAAGACTGCCGAAAACTGATCCCGCTGCTCCGCCTGAGCATGCCCGGCAAATTCACGCGGGGAAGAAACTGTCTGCTGGTGGAGGATATGTCGATCCGCAGGCTCGGTCCAATGAAGCACGCCTCCGCCGCGGACCGGGAAAACAACCTGGCCTCGGATTACGATTTCTCGAAGTATCCGGCGGGAGATTTCAGGAAAATCTACAAGGGGAAAGGCAAAACGGCTCCCAAGTGGTCGGACGTCAAGGCGCAGATCGTCAAAGAGAACAACACCGCGTGGCTCCGGATCACCCGGAAGCCCGAAAACTACATCTACCCGTTTCTGGAACTCAAACCCTTCCCGGCGGATCCCCTGCATCACAGTGTCCGCGTGTCGCTGAAAGCCCGCGGCAAAGGCTCATTCCGGATCGGCCTGTGGTGGAAAAGGCCCTCTCTGGGATGGGATTACGAAAACAGATCTCTCTGCCGCCTGACCGATCAATGGCAGACTTTCACGGCTGTGCGCCCCTGCATGACGCCCGACGTGACCGCGCCCACCTTGAGTTTCACCTCTTACGGCGACGGCGAATTCGACATAAAGGACATCTCCGTAACGCTGGAGTGACGGAACCGGACCGCGCTCCCGCACGGGAACGGACCGGGTGTCACCCCCGTCCGGCGGAAGAGCCGGGAAGTTTCTTCAGGGCCCGCCACAGCGTGAGTCCCAGAATGGCCGAGGTCAACAGATAGGACGCCGGAAAATTCATGATGAGTATCCAGTAATTTTTCGGGAAGTGCGGGAAGAGGCAGAAGACCCAGAACACCCGGAAAATACAGATGCCGAAGATCGAAATGGCCGTAGGCATGACCGAATATCCCAGTCCCCGCAGGGTCCCGGACAAAACGTCGAGGATCATGAAGAGAAAGCCGGGCAGCAGCTGCAGCGTGGCTCTGATGCGGGCGAACTCCAGCATCTCGGCGCTGGGATTTTTGACGCAGCGGGGCAGCCAGAAATCCAAGGTGAAACGGGCGAGCCAGCCGAGGGAGATGCCGACGAAAAGAGCGTAGCCGATATTCCAGAAAAGTCCCTTCAATATGCGGGCTTTTTTCTTCGCTCCGGCATTCTGCCCCGTGAACGTGATCGCAGTCTGATGCTGGGCGTTGGCGATGCTGTTGATCAAACCGCCCGCGGCAAAACCGACGACGGTGGTGGCGGCGATGGCTCCGGGACCGAAATCGTTGTTGGCGTGGGCGACCAGCAGACTGGAAATGGCAAAACAGCCGCTCTGAAGTCCCGCGGGGAAACCGTTGTAACAGACTTTGCCGAGGATGGCCAGGTCTATCCGGAAGAGTTTGCAGAAGAAGAACCTGTAGGATCCGTGGGACCGGTGGAGCGCCCCCAGAACGAGCACGAGAGAAAGGAATTGTGCCGTTATCGTGGCGTAGGCCACCCCCAGGATATCCATTTTGAAGAGGGTCACGAAAAGGATGTTGAGCACGACGTTGACGACTCCGGAAGTGCACAAAATCACCATGGGCAGATCGGGCTTGCCCACCGAGCGCAGCACACAGCAGCCGAAGGCGTAGATCACGACGGCGGGCATTCCCCAGAGGACCACGAAAAAGTAAGCCAGCGCGTCCTCCATGATGGACTCCGGGACCCGGAGCAGATGAAACGCGGTCCGGCCGAAAAGAAGCCCCACGGTCAGGATGAACACCCCGCAGACCAGTCCCAGAACGAGGGAGGAATGCACCGCGCGGCTGACGTTCCTGTAGTCCCTTGCGCCCATGAAGCGCGCGACCGTCACACTGACTCCGGCGCCCATTCCCAGAAAGATCGAGATCAGGATGCTGATCACGGGCGCGGAACCTCCGATGGCCGCAACGGCGTGTTCGGCATCGGCGGCAAAGCGCCCAACCACGATCACATCCGCCGCATGAAAGAGTATCTGCGTAACGAAGGTCACGGCAAGGGGCGTCATGAACTGGATGATCTGGATCGGGATCACCCCCTGCGTAAGATCCATTTTTCTATGTGAAGCCATCGGCGTCCGCGGACAGATCCGCCCTCCGTAAAAATGCACATCGCATAACTTACAGCCTTGCCGGAATATTTGCAACCCCTTCGGCGCCGTTTCCGAAAGGTTCTGTTCCCGACACAGGCCGGCGACATGCCTGCCAATGGACAAAGCTGATCCTCTTTCCTGCGGGGGGCAGACGGCCGCCGTCTCTTCTCGCAGACCGCATGTGAATGAACCGGCATCCGACAGCTGCCGGATGCGCTCAAATATCCCGAAGCCGACGTTTCGGCCGCCGGCGGATGCCGCCCGCCGCAGGTCAGAGGACCTGGAGCCGGAAGGTGAAGGCGTAACGCTTTTCGTCAAGGCGGTACTGCGGCAGGGTCTGGGGACCGCAGGAGCCGGTGCCCAGACCGCGCCGGGCAAGATCGACGGCGAGGAAGGTCTCGCGGCGGGGGACCAGTTCGCACTGGTGACGGGCCGCCATGAGATCCTGCGCCGTGAAGTGACTGACGCCGAATGAAAAGGGCGTGTCCGCAAAGAGGCGCAGACACTGGTCGTGCGAAGAAAGTTCCAGCAGCGTGACGCCGGTCCGGCAGCCGTTTTCCTGCGGCAGGATATAGCTGTCTTCGTACATGCCTTTCACCGTCGTCTCGTAAAGCCCGTACTGCGCGGAGGCACAGCGGTCGCTGTAGTTCTCCCACGGTCCCCGTCCGAAGTAGCGCACGCGCTCGAAACCGGGCGCGGCCGAAGCGATGACGCCGATGCGGGGCATGGAGGGAAACTTTGCCGGAAGCCGGAAGCTCTGCGCGAAAACGAAGGAACCGTCGCGCAGGGCCGTGATCCTCTGCCTGAAAACGCACAGCGCCCGGGGATCCGTGCCGCGCAGAGTCCGGCAGATGAAAACGGATGGCTCCCCGCCGCCCCGGGCGGTCACGCGGACGCTCACGGTCTCAAGTGCGTCCAGTCCCGCGGCCAGCCACTGGCCGAGGGGTTTATCCATGCGGGTCAACTGGTTGCGGATCCCGTCGTTGTCGGTCCCGGCCCGGAAGAGATTTGCTTCGAAGAGGGTGTCCAGAAGCGTCCTTCCCCGCCGTTTCAGCACGCCGCGTCCGGAAGGATCGACGACGATCCGGGTGTCGCCGCTGCGCAGGGAAAACGTGCCCGCCTTTTCCGCGAGCACAGGTGAAGTTCCGACGACCGGAACGGCCTTTGGGGCAAGGTCCAGAAATGCCGTCACCTCGATCTGATCGTGGGCGAGAAGCGTGCCCTTTTCCGCCCACGGCGCGTCGGCCTTGAGTGTGAAGCGGAAGTTGACGAATCCCCGCCTGCCCGTCCCCTTCTTTTCAAGCGGCAGGGCGAATTTCAGGGTATCCTGCGGACCGACGCCGGAAAGGTCCGGCAGTTCGCCCCTCTGCGTCTCCGCACCGTCGATCTCGAAAGACCAGACGCCGCGCAGATCGGCAAGGGAGACGAAATCCCGCATGCTTTTCAGGATGAACGTCATTTTTCCGCCGTCGGTGAGCGTCACCTTGACCGGCTGGACAAGGTGGCGGAACTCGTACATCGCGGGATGGAGCCTGCGGTCCGCGGCGATCATGCCGTTGCAGCAGAAATCGAAATCGTGGACCTCCTCCCCGAAATCCCCGCCGTAGCAGAGCATATCTTTGCCGTCGCGCCTTTCGAGAAGTCCCTGATCGATCCAGTCCCAGATGAAGCCGCCCTGCAGTCCGGGCAGGGAGTAAAACAGTTTCCAGTAGTCGCAGAGCGAACCGGAGCTGTTGCCCATGGCGTGGGCGTACTCGCAGAGGATCGCGGGACGCTCCGGAGCGTTTTCGCCGTACTGTTTCAGAAGGTCCGGCGCGATATACATGGGGTCGAAAAGCTCGTTGAACTCCTTTCTTCCCTCCCCGAAGACCATGCCGCCCTGACGCCATCCGGGTTTGATCTCCCCCTCGTGGTGGATGATCCGGGAGCCGTCAAGCGCCCGCATGGCCCGGATCTGCGCCTCGTGATTCTCGCCGTTGCCGGACTCGTTCCCCACGGACCAGCCGAAAATGCACGCGTGGGAACGGTCGCGCAGGACCATGCGCTCCCCGCGGGTGACGAAGAGGTTCTTCCACCGGGGATCGCGGCACAGCAGCGGGTAACAGGCGTGACACTCCACGTCGGTTTCGTCCAGCACCCAGATGCCGTACTCGTCGCAGAGGTCGTACCAGATGTGACTGTCCGGGTAGTGACAGGTGCGGACCGCGTTGAAGTTGAATTTTTTCAGCAGACGGATATCCTCCAGCATATCCTGCCGGGTCAGAGCCTTGCCCCGGATCATGTGGTGCTCGTGGCGGTTGACGCCCCGGATCAGCACCCGTTTGCCGTTCAGCAGCAGATCGCAGCCGTCGATTCTGACGTCGCGGAACCCCGTCCGTTTGCTGCGGATGTCGAGCGTTTTCCCGTCGGGAGCGATCAGCTTCGCCGTCAGCGTGTAGAGGACAGGGCTCTCCGACGACCAGGGCGAAAGTCCCGGCAGGAGCACCTCCTCGGCGATCCTGTATCCGGCGTCGCGGAAGCGGCACGAAAGAAGCGTCTCCTTGCGCCAGAGGCTTTTGCCCGCTTTGTCGAAAAGTTCGAACCGGACGACATGATCCTTTTCGGGACCGTCGGGATACGCTTCGGGCGAGAACGCGCAGTGAAGTGAAACGGCAAGTTTTCCCCGGTTCCCGCCGACGTCCCAGCCGCCGTTGACGAACAAGTCCTCGATCCACGCCGCGGCAGTGGAGTACAGATAAACGCTGCGGAAGATGCCGGACATCCACCACTGGTCCTGATCCTCCGCGAAGGAGGAGTCGGACCAGCGGATCACCTTGCAGACCAGCAGATTTCTCCCCGGCACGAGGAAGGGCGTAAGATCGAACTCCGACGGCAGGCGCGTATCCTTGCCCATGCCGACGAAAGAACCGTTGAGGTATACTTCGAGATAACTCTCGGCCCCGCCCACGTGCAGGACCACCCGGCGGCGCTTCCACGCGGCGGGAAGCGTGAAAACCCTGCGGCAGATCCCCGTGGGGGTTTCCTCAGGCACGCAGGGCGGTTCGGGAAAATGCGCGGGCATGCGGACATTGGTGTAGATCGGCGGGGCAAAGGAATCCCGCCTCCAGTGTCCGGGGATCGTGACATATCCCTCGCTTGCAAAATCGTCCCCTGCGAAATTTTCCGGCACGTCCTCCGGGCGGCGGCAGAGCGAAAACTCCCAGCGCCCGTCCAGACTGCGGTACCAGGGCGAAGCGGTGTAATCCCGTTTTTGCGCCTGCTCATCGTCCCCGAAGGGTATTTCCGCGCCGTGCATGGGCAGACGGTTGATCTCCTGCAATTCAGGAAGTTCGTACAATCTATGTGAAACTTTCATAAGCAACTCCGAAATCGTTTTTTCCATAAGATGCCCCCCTGCCCCGGAAATTGCAACCCCGTTTCCGAAAAAAAACGTGTTTTCTCAACGACTGCGCGAGCCGTTCCGAAAGCGGCCCCCGTTTTACTGTCGAACCAGATAAAGAGCCTTGAAATCGATAGGGGATGCCGAATCGTTTCCCGCGGGAGCACAGAAAAAATAGGCATTATCCTGTCCGGACACGAATTCTCCGATCGGAACGAGTTTGAATCCCCCGCCCGCCGCTGCCTTGAAGGGATAACGGCGCGAAACGGTTTTCCTTGTATCCGGATAATAGAATCCCGCCTGAAATGCATACCCGGAGGTCGTCGGGGCACCGCCGGTACGCATCTGCGCATAGACCTTCCAGCGGCCCTCGTTTTGGGTCCGCATGCCCAATCCGGGGAATTGGATCAGCCAGCCTTTGTGATCGGCCCGCATGCGAATAAAACCCTCCATGCGGAAAGTCCGCACCTTGTCCTCATAAGCGGTCAGATCCGTCTGCGGGATCATGACGATGTCCTCTTCCGGAATATCCTTGAATTCCTCCGGCAGCTCTTTTCGGGAAAGTTTTTCGCGGATCCCGTACAACTGCCGGAGACTTTTCTTCAGACTGGCAAGTTCGAGTCCCTCTCCGTACTTTTTGACATGCCGTGTTCCGGCGCAGAAGTTTTCCAGCACCTGCCGGGGAACGGCAAGATCCGATCTGTACCGGCTGCGGGTCTCCGGATGAAGCAGAAAGGCGAAATCAATGGCAATTTGCGCCGTTTTCACCCGTGCGCGGTATTTACCTGTCGAAACCTCGGAAGCTTTACACATCAGGGAACGGGCCTTTTCCATATCCTCGAAAGAAAGCCAGTCGGAAGCGGGTGTGTTCCATGTGAGTTTGAAATCAGCCTTTTGCCTTTTATAGTCGATCTTCATCAGATCCAGATACTGCATGATAAAGGGAGCGGCTGCCTTTCCATAGTAATTTTCGACAAATTCCCGGATCAGCGTCCACTCATCCAGATCAGGATCCCACAACAATTTGCTGTTCACATAAGCCCGAAGCGGCGAAAAATCACCGGTTTCGCCGCCGCCGGATTGATTGAAAACGGCGATGACCCCGTGTTCTTTGAAGAAGCGCAGATTTCTTCCGTGCAGTCCCCAATTCGGATTGGGGATCATATGATTGCCAAAGAGAGAAACATAATTCCAGACCATCAAATTGCCGGTGAGCTTATTCCATCCTTTCAGGGCGTCACGAAAATCACTGTTTTTCCCGGAGCCGAGAAAATTTCCATAATCACAGTCGGCGGCACACAGCCGGATGACAACATTTTTACGGGGAACGATATTTCGGGGCGGATCGACGGAATACTCATAGGCAAGCGTCTCGAACAACACCTCGGGATATTCTTCTTCCAATGCCGAAGCGATCTCATTCAAACAGTCCACCAGCGCTCCGGACTGCAGATTCCCATAACGTTCCGCCAGAAGTCTGCATTCCCTGCAGCGGCAGTACCCCCTGTTATCGTCCTGACTGACGGAGATGACTTTTATGTTTTTATTCTCCTGAAGAATATGACGTATATTCCTGATCAGCTCCCGACGCATGTTTTTATTCGAGAGGCACAACTGATTGCCGACCGGACGGCGCACCCCATCGATCTCGGAATAATATTCCGGATGGCTTTTCCCGTATTTTTCCGGATCAAGCAAAAAATGGAAGGTGTGGCAAAACTTCCAGATGGTTTCGTGACCGCCCCAGGCTTCACTGGTCTTCTGCCAGTGGCCATTGACCTTGCGCCGTGCAGAAAATTCATTATCGAGACGCAATGCGGAAAATGGAGTTTCACGGATCATGAAACAGGGTGCAAAACTCAAATCGACCTTCTCCGGCAAAATGAATTTTTCCGGAAAATATGTTTCATCCGGTGCATAAAAACGCATGCCGCAAAAATCTTCAAGAAATGTGTGCACCGCATAGAGGGTCCCACGGGGACGATCTCCGGTAAGATAAAAATCATCACCTTGGCGCAGCAAACGGATCTCATCAGGTTTAAAAGAATTGAAGTTCCTGATTTTCAATGCTTTTTTGATCTCGTCCGTCTGTCCGATATAAAATTTATACCTGACGGCATTTTCTTGGCCGGGAGATGAAATGATCACCTCCCTTCCGGTAAGGACAGAGAGAAATTTTTGCAGTTCCTTCCCGGCGGTCTGTTCCGGCAGAATGGCATCCCGTGCGACAACAACGGCATATTCCGCCCCGGATAAACACAGTGTCGTCAAACACAGAAATAAAAATATTTTCTTCATTATGGTCCTTCCTTCCGCGTTCGTCCTTTTTCTGCAGCCTCTCATTGCTTTTTTGCTCCGTCACCCGCACATGACGGCGTCCCGGCTTCACCACTCGGCTCCAGCTTCCGACCATTTGCGGTACGGCATGTAACTGTAGGGCTGACACCACGCCCGCCAATCGTTGTATGTCGCGTACATGTTTACCGCATCCGCATGCCCATCGGCATACAGGTGATTGTTTCTGCCGCTGTGCGGATGGGCAAGTTTGTCGATATCCGCCGCGGCAGTGACGATCGTCATGCGTTCCCCCTCCTTGATACCCTCCATCAATGTCACGAATTTTCCGGGATATCTCGCACGGTTGACCTTGCGTGCATGAAAGTTCAAATTGCCCTTCTGCGTATAATCCAAATCACCGAGACGGCGATTGTAGGTATAGGTGGGCAGATATTCTCCGAATTCATTGGCCTTCAACTCGTTTCGAAGCGTCGGACAGAGCATGAGCTTGCCTGCCCGGTCGATCTGGACCGCCCGGGTCCTGCCCAACAGCGGATTGACGCACTGCAGCCAGCAGCGCACCAGAAATTCGTTGTTTTTCCTGAACCCGTACGCAACAGGCATATAACCATCGTTCCCGTCTGCATAAAGCAGAAAAATCGTCCCGATCTCCCGACAGTTGCTCAGGCAGGAAATCGCTCTTCCCCGCTCTCTCGCCTGCGACAAAGCAGGCATCAGCATCGCCGCCAGTATTGCAATGATCGCTATAACAACAAGAAGTTCTATGAGTGTGAACGCGGAGGGCCCCCGGCGCCGTACGTCGTCTGCGCTGCCGTCCCCCCGGACAGATGGACTGAAAAGACTCTTCAAGACTTGTGTACAAATACCATTTTTCATCATTTATCCCTCCTGTTGTATTGACAGATCGCCTGACAGATCCGTGATTTCCGGAAAATAAAAGACAGCCCCGGTGCTTTGACCGCCCGACATCATTGTTTTCATCAGCAGTTTGACTCCGATTGCGGCAAATTTGTGAAGATCATTGTCACAGCAGATGAGTTTCGACAACGGATAATCCATTCGGGAGGCCCGGTCGTACATGATGAATGCTCCGGGCATCTTGTCCGGTCCAAGGCGCCGGGCCAGAGCGGAAGTCAAGGCGAGCCCGGCAAAATCATCCAGACAAATCAGCCAATCAGGACGTTCACTTTCGTGCATGGCAAGAATCTTCCGGACGATGTCACGGTCATCTCCGAGCCGACTTCCGGAGAAGACGGAAGCCGTTCTGCCGAAGTTCCCGAAAAAAATCTCCTCCACCTCCTGCCGGACACTTGCCGGGCAGATCAGCACAGGATGGCGAGCCTGTCGTTTTTTCAGCATCCCGCACGCCTCTTCCACGATCCGGCCATAGTCGAAAAACACGCCGTTTTCCGCAATGCCGCCCGGGGAACCGACAAAGATGAGCGGCAGCTTTTTGCTTCCGATGAATTCCAGCGCGTTCCGGCTGAGGTCATTCAGATGGATCAACCCCTGTATCTCAGAGTTCTCGATGCTGCGGCGCAGTCCGGGAAAATCATCCGTTTCAAAAAGGATGCGTTCGCTCGTTTCCCTGCGCAGACAGCGGAACAACCGGACCATGCAGCCGTTTTCGACAAGATGCATCTGCAAACTGGCCAGAAGACAGCTGTAGTAAAAGTTGTTTTCTCCGTGAACCATGGTGATGCCGATGACTCTGCCCGCATGCCCGCCTGCTTCCGGATTCAGGACGAAAACGCCAACTTTATCCCGCACGTCGAGCACGCCGTCGTGTTTCAGCGCATTGATGGCGGAGCTGATCGTCGTTGCACCATAACGGAATATCTGACGCAGTTCGTTCTGCGGCGGCAATTTATCCCCGTTTTTCAGCTGCCGGTCACGAATATAGCGCACCAGCAGCTGCTTTGCCCGTTCTGTCTTGCGTTCAGTCATAGATCGCTCCTCTAAGTAAACCAAAAACAGTTTACAGATTTTCTATACTATAATGCACGAATAATACCTTTTCAAGAAAAATTTTGAAAATTTCCCGAAAAATTCGACAGGACATTTCCCCCCGCAAAACAGAAACGCCGCATTTCCTCCGCGGCCCGGCAGCCAACGGTTTCCGACGGGGAACGCGCCGAACGGCCATGCGAAACGGGCCGTAGGAAGCAAACCTCCTGTCATCGCCCGTTCCGGGACGGACAGCCGATCACGAGGTCGGCGCGCTCCCTGACGCGGCAGTTGCGGATATAGTTTTCTTCGAGGGGGATCCAGCGCTTCTCGAACACCCGGTAACGGACTTCGCCGTTGCGGCGGATGATGCGGCGCTTCTGCTCCTCGGGGGAAATGTCGTAGAAGACCTTGAAATCGGCGTAATCCCCGAATTTCGGGTGCAGACTGTAGGCGCCCTCGACGATCCGCCACAGGGAGTCTTTCACCTCGGCGGACTTGCCGTAACCCATGGTCGAGCAGTCGAAGGCGCGGTAGGTGAATTTGCCGGATTTCTTCAGATAAGGCAGGACCTCCTCGGCGAAACGCTCGTAATGGACGTTGCCGCCGGGCTCCCGGTAGCGCGCGGGAGTGCGCAAATCAAGAGGCAGAAAGAAGTCGTCCATGTGGACGACGCCCGAATCCATGATCCCGGCCAGCTGTCGCGCAAGGGTGGTCTTGCCCGAAGCGGCGCGGCCGTCGACGGCGATGATCCGGGGGACGCCGGTTTCGGGCAGCGCCGCCGCCCGCACGAGAACGGGAAGCGCAAAAAGAAAGCGCGTGCTCACCAGCCGGTACGAGGGCCTCTCTTCCTGAAGATACGTCAGGGAGTGCCGCACCGGACCGGAACCTCTGCGCCGCTGTATGAATCTTTCACGCAGGTCCCCTTTCAGCACATTTTCCGCCTGATCGAGGTAACTGCGGAACACCGCGTCGCGGTCCGAAAAACGGCCTTGGGAAAGCCGGAACAAGTTGAACAGCCACTCGGAAGGCAGCTTCTTCGCCTTCCACGCCCCCAGATCAACACGCATGACATCGGGGGAGACCAATTCGAAAAGGGGCTGATCGGGACGGGGGGAAGCGGAGGCAAACCCGGCGTCGAACGACGCCTTTGCCACCTGTCCCTCAGGCTCCATGGGATCAAGCCCGCAAGCGCCCTCGAAACACAGCAGATAGACGTCGTCGGCCTTCATCGCCGGATGGGCCTTCAGCAGATCGGTCAGACAGTCTTTGAAATCCAGGACCTTGCCGTGACGCAGCATTTTGACGTGTTCCCCCTCGAAGCGGGTCTCAAGTCCTCCGATGCCGCCGCAGAAACCTGCGAAGCATGCGAAAAACATCAGCGATGCAGGAAAAACAAACTTCATCACTCCCCTCCCCCGCCTGAAATCACTCAGACGGCGTACAGCTATTTCTTGCTCTTCTCCCATCCGCCTCTCCGAGGACCGCCTCATCCTCTGCGCCCCCGACGGGCAGCGCGCCGTTACCCGCCGCCCCGTGCCAC
>JAFTDL010000242.1 GCA_017454215.1 Lentisphaeria bacterium
GAGTCTTCGGGCACGGCCAGCACCCAGCGCAGGGGAGAGGTCCCCACCTTGCCGTAGACCAGCTCTGCGGCTTCGTAAACGTCGGAATCGTTTTCCCGGATCCAGTCGTATCCGGTGAGTCCGCAGTCGATGATGCCCTTTTCGACGTAGCGGGACATCTCCTGCGCCCGGATCAGCAGACACTCGATCTCCGGATCGTCGATGGCGGGATAGTAGGACCGGGAACTGATCTGGATCTTGAATCCGGCCTTGTTGAAAAGGTCCACGGTGGCCTCTTCCAGGCTCCCCTTGGGGATCCCCAGCATGAGTTTTTCCATAAAGCAATATCCTTTCGCTCGCAAATGGTACTGGCAATAACATACACCGGAAGCGCCTTTTTTCAAGCAAAAGACCGATTTTTTCGCCTCCGCGGCGTCTTGAAAACGGTCCGGCGGCGTGGTATATTAATTTCCTGCCGCAACGGATACCGAAGGATTTTTGCAACATGACCGAAACACTTGCTTCGCACATCGCCTATTTCGCCCAGTTCGCCCACCTGTGGGGACTTCTCATCATTTTCATCTTCATGACGGTCGAAAGCTCGTTCATCCCCTTCCCCAGCGAAGTGGTGATGATCCCCGCCGGATTCCTCGCCGCCCGGGGCGAAATGCTCACGGGCAATCTGTGGATCGACTGTCTTCTGGCCATCGTCATCGGCACCACCGGCTCCATCGCCGGAGCCCTGATAAACTATTATCTGGCCCTCTACCTCGGACGCACCGCGCTCCACAAATACGGCAAGTATTTCTTCCTCAAGGAGGAGACCGTCCTGCGGGCCGAGGAGATCTTCCGCGAATACGGCGCGGCGGCCACCTTCGTCTGCCGTCTGCTCCCGGCAATCCGCCAGCTCATCTCCATTCCCGCCGGACTGGCCAAAATGAAACTGGGCAGCTTTCTTCTCTTCACCGGCCTCGGCGCCGGGATCTGGGTCGTCATCCTCACCGCCATCGGCGCATGGCTCGGCCACCTCTCGGGCGACATGGACTATCCTGCCCTCGTCAACAAGGGCAAACAGATCATTTCGGACCATTACGGCTGGATCATCGCCGCCGCGATCGTCTTCGGCGCGGTCTACTTCCTCATCCACAAGCGCGTCATGAAACTCTCGGGCAGACCCGGAGCGGAAACCGCCGCGAAACAGTGATGTTCCTCAAAACCGTCAGAGCCGCCTTCGTCAGCTCCATGCCCGTGCTGATGGGCTACCTCACCATGGGCATGGCCTTCGGCATACTGCTCGCCACTCAGGTCAAAGGCGCCAACGGCCTCACCGCCGCCGTCATGAGCTTCTTTACGATCTCCGGCAGCATGCAGTTCGCCGCCGTGGACATGCTCCGCAGCGCCGAGGACTACTCCCTCTTCCTCACCGCCGTGCTGGCCCTCGTCATCAATATCCGCTACGCCGTCTACGGACTGCCCTTTCTGCGCACCTTCCGTCCTTATCCGCGGCCTCTCAAATACTACCTCATCGGCGCCCTCACCGACGAGACTTACGCCATCGAGACCCAGGACCGCCGCCGGGGCCGCGACAAAAGACTCTACCTTTTCTGCGTTTCCTTCTTCGACCACATGTACTGGGTCGCCGGCTCCGTCGCAGGCGCCGTTCTGGGCAACATGATCCCCTTCGACACCGCGGGAATAGATTTCGCCATGGCCGCCCTGTTCATCGTCGTCCTCGTGGACCTCTGCCGCGACAGAAGCAATCACATCCCCGCCGCCGTCGGCGCGGTCGTCACCGCGGCCGTGCTGGGCGTGTTCCTCGTCTTCTTCCCGGGGCATTTCAACAAACTGCTGCTGCCCGCCATGATCGTCACCATCGCCATTCTGCTGGCGCTCCGCAAAAAACTCCAGTCCCCGGCGGAGGTGCGCGAATGACTCTTCACCAATGGCTCATGATCAGCGTCATGGCGCTGGTCGTCATCCTTCTGCGCGCGTTTCCCTTTCTGCTCCTCTCCGGCAGGAAACGCCCGCCGGAACTGCTGTTCTATCTGGGAAAAGTCCTCACCGCGGCCGCCATCGCCATGCTCGTGGTCTACAGCGTATTCGGCGTCATGGATTATCCCGCATCCGGCTGGACCGCCCTCCCCCGCGCCCTCCTCGCCGGGACCGTCACCGCACTTCTGCAGTGGTTTCTCAAAAACCCCCTCGTCTCCATCGTCTCCGGAACCGCCGTATTCATGCTCCTGCGCTGACCGTCAGACAAAGAACGCTCTGTTCCCGATAAAGACCGGCAGTCCCGGAGGGAGCAGAGCCTTCCGAAAAAAAGGATATTTCGCGGGCGGAACATTTGACAGAAACGTCTTTTGTGTGTATATTTCCGAAACGCAGCAGTGTTTTTCAACGCTGTGCTGACAAACATAAGGAGATTTCATTATGGCCGTATGTCTGAATCACACCGATACCGAGGCCGTCACCCGCTGTGCGGCGTGCGGCAAGCCGCTCTGCGCCGCCTGCGTCGCCGTCCGCGACGGAGGAGATTACTGCTCCGAGCAGTGCCATGCCCGGGGCAAACAGGCCGCCGCCCAGTCCGACGCCGTCATCGGCGCAAAAGCCTCGACGGAGAAGAGCAAAAAGATCCGTCTTCTGATCATTCTCTTCATCATCATCGCCGCGGTCGCCGCGGGAGCCATGTATTACAAGCAGAACAAGAAAGAGATCGACAGCAAGACCAACGCCGCCGTGCGTCAGGTCAAGGCCACCGCCGCCAAGACCGAAAAGGCCGTGAGTCAGGAAGCCGGCGCCGTCAAGCAGAAGCTCAACACAAAGTCCAAATACAAGCGCGAACGCGAAGCTCTGGTCAAGTAAGGCCCTGCCTTTCGTACGCGAACACCCTCAAGCGGTCCCGCCGGGACCGCTTTTTTGTGCGCGGGGACAAAGAACCGACCGACCGCTGCGGATCATTTCGTCAGCAGCACCTTTATCCGGTACGAAAAATCATTTTCGGGCTTGGGCAGGGCTTCGCCGCGCAGACCGACGGGGAGCAAAAACAGGCGCGCCGCCGCGTCGTTTCCGTCGCACCAGCCGATCTCCCGGTATCCTGAAGTCGTGAAAAACTTGTTCCCGTTGTGCCAGAAGGCGATCGAAACCAGCGCATTTTTCTTTCCGTGATTGCGAACAGTCCCGATGACATAACACTGATCATCCTTCCCGCCCGCGGGCAGACCGACGGTTTTCGCCAGCTCTTTTCCCCGAACGACCTTGAATTTCACCTCGAACGCCTCGTTTGCGCCAAGCATTCCGGCGCAGAAGACAAACAGGATCGGGACAAGAAAATCTTTCCGGATCAAAAAACTCATTTTCTTTCCTCCTTTTCGCACGGTGAACTCATCAATTCAGTCTTCTCCTCTTTCGCATTTTTCCGCAGAACGAGGCGGATCACGCAGAAAACGGACCGGACGATGCCGAGACCGTACAGCGTCGATGCGCAAACAAACGCACAACTCTTGAAACGCCACGGCAAAAAAACGGTCAGCGCCGCGCCCGAACAGAAGACCGCTGCGAAAACATGGTCC
>JAFTDL010000243.1 GCA_017454215.1 Lentisphaeria bacterium
GAAAATTCACAAAGCATGGAAACTCTTATGAAGACTTATTTGGCGAAAGTCGGCGAGATCAAGCGCGAACACATCGTGCTCGCCGCCTCCGAGATGCCGGTGGGCCGTCTGGCGGTCAAGATCGTCAACGCTCTGCGCGGCAAAGACAAACCGACTTTCACTCCGCATATCGACACCGGCGCTTTCGTCGTGGTCATCAATGCCTCCAAGGCTGTGTTCACCGGGCACAAGGACGAACGCAAAGTCTACGCCGATTACACCGGTTTCAGCGGCGGCTACCGTGAAGCGACCGCGGCGAAGGTCCGCGAACAGCATCCGGAGCGTCTCATCAAGGACGCCGTCTGGGGAATGATGCCCCACGGCCGTCTCGGGCGCGCCCAGTTCGCGAAGCTCAAGGTTTATGCCGGTGAGGAGCATCCCCACGCCGCCCAGAACCCGCGTAAGATCACAATGGAGTAAGGCATCATGGCTATCAGCAAAAAGAATGATGAAGTTCTCGCCACCGGGCGCCGCAAATGCGCCGTCGCCCGCATTCGTCTGACCAGCGGGACGGGCAAGATCGTGCTCAACGGCCGGGACATGGCCGAATATTTTGCCAGCGAGGCCCTCTGCGGTTTCGTGAATCAGGTGTTCAAGGTGACCGAGACTGCCGGCAAGTTCGACGTCTCCGCCAATCTCGACGGCGGCGGTGTGGCCGGTCAGGCCGGTGCGCTCCGTCACGGTCTGGCGCGTGCGCTGGTCAAACTTGACGAAGCCTACCGCGCCATTCTGAAGGCCAACGGCATGATGACCCGCGACGCCCGCGTCAAGGAACGCAAAAAGTCCGGTCAGCCCGGAGCCCGCAGACGGTTCCAGTTCTCGAAACGTTAAAGATTTTTTCTTCGGCGCGCTTGCAATTTTCTGTTTGGATGCTATATTAAGCGCATCGGCAGTGAGGTTCACGCACCCATAGCTCAATTGGATAGAGCGCCTGGCTACGGACCAGGAGGTTTGGGGTTCAAATCCCTATGGGTGTACCAATATTTTCCCTCTCAGGAGCGATCTTGAGAGGGTTTTTTCATGGCTTTTTCCGGGGGGCGGGAACGGAGGGCGCATTACCCTTTGTCCGGGCGGTTGGCGGCGAGGACGCGGAGGAAGTTTTTGCCGAGGATCTTGGCGATCTCGTCGTCGGAGAAACCGGACTTGACCAGTCCAACGGTGAAGAGAGGCCGGTTGAGCCACGCCAGAGAGCCGTAATGTGATTCGTTGGGGACGGGGATGTTCTTTTTGTTGGGGTTGGGAAATTCGGCCCAGTTGCCCCACCAGCGGTCGGAGAATTCGGCATTGTCGTACAGCGTCACCCGGTCCCCCGCGGGCCAGCAGTGCATGTATCTGCCGTCGGTGCCGATGCCCACGTGGTCGCAGCCGACGAGGTCGGCGATATAATGGATATGCTTGAGCATCATGGGGAGCGTCCCGGTGCCGCCCACCATGCCCGTGACGGCGCAAACGCCGATGAGGCCGCCCCTGTCGGCGATGGTTCTGAGCGTTTCGTCGCTTTTTGTGCGGATGTAGTCGAAGACGCCTTTTGCTCCGGTATGGGAGGCCATGATGGGCTTTTCGGATTCCAGAGCGGCCTCGCGGCTGCTCCTCTCTCCGGTGTGGGGCACGTCGATGACGATCCCGGCTTCGTTCAGACGGTGGACGAGTTCGCGTCCGAGGGCGCTCAAACCTGCGTCGGCCCGTTCGGCGCATCCGTCGGCGGTGAAGTTCCGCCGGTTGTAGCTCAGGTGCATCAGGCGCACGCCCATGCGTCTCCAGACGTCGATCCACTCCCGTCTTCCGCGACGTCATCGTTCAGGCCGACGGGGCGGAAGATATCGAGGCCATCAACAGGGAAGGCAAGAGCGCCGTGGTCTGGAGCGTCAACGGTCCCCCCTTCGCGGGACACCTCGCCGACCGGCAGGAGGAACTCGCATGACTTGAAGTGTGTCGGCCATGCGCTTGAAGTCGTCTTCGCGGCTCTTGTCTTCGCCGACGGTGTGGACCAGACAGTTGAGGCCGCGTGCACGCATGGCCTTTCTGAACAGGGCGGCGCAGTCCGGATCGAAACAGCACTGGTCGTAGTGGACGTGGCTCATCCGTTCCGAGAGTTCCTTCTGGCCGATGTTGCGGGCTTTGAGTTCGTTCCACATATCCGCGAAGGCGTCGTTCCACGCGGCGCAGGGCAGAAAACAGAAGTTGTCCGCGGCGAAGAGGGACTGGTGGAGTTCCAGACCGTGTCCCAGTTCGGCGGGAGAGGGGTCCAGCGCTTTCAATGCGGCGTTCCAGCTGTTTTCGTGACTTGGGGAAATGAATTTCATTTGCGCGTGATTCCTTTTATCAGGCGGTGTTTGCATCGGCGGATCTTCCGTCCCCGCGGAGGCGCGGCGCGGCTTCTTTGATCCGCGCGGCCCAGCAGAGGACGGCGGCGGAGCAGACCAGCAGGAAGCCGAATACCGTGAGGTAGGCCCCGCGGGAGTAGATCAGTTTCCCTCCGGCGTTTTCGGGTGAAAAGAGATCCAGAATGCCGCCGATGACGTTGCCGAAAACGGCCACGAAGATGTAGGCGAGAAAACTCGAAAACGCCACGGCGCTGCCGGTCTCGCCCGGAGCGTTGCTCTCTTTTATCAGGGGGACCACGATGGCGGAGAGACTGGCCACCGAGGCGAGGAAACAGTATAGGACCGCGGGCGTGAAACAGCGGATGTCCAGCGCCGTCAGCACGGCCAGCAGCAGAAAGACCGAAAAGGTCACGATGGCCGTCAGCAGACAGAAGGGCTTGCGGCGGTTGCTCAGTCTCCTGCTGCCCATGACGTAGGCGAAGCCCGAGACGGCCGAGAGAACGCTGGTCGCCGAAAGGACCGCCGCCGCCGCATCCGCGGAAATGCCGCAGAAGTCCTCGAGGTACTTTTTGCCGATGACGGTCTGGATGGAGTAAAACAGTCCCCAGTGGACGCTGAAGAAAAGAAAGAGGTTCCAGTTGCGCCGGTTTTTCATCACGTTGACGAAGGTCCTGCACGAAAAGGGCACGTCGCGCACGGGGGGCTTGCGGACGGCGCCCGAAAGGAGAAGGAAGGCAAGATAGAACGCCAGCGTCAGGACCGAAGCGCACGTGAGAACGCTCCTCAGGGAACTGCGGGTCACGGCGAAGGCAAAGGGGGCATTGGCCATGATGCCGCCGAAGTAACCCGTGACGATGACGCCCGAGATGACGACTGCGTAATTCCGTTTGAAGCAGCGGATGGCTTCGGCAACCAGTCCCAGATAGAAGGTGCTGGCGCCCAGTCCGACCAGCCCGCGGCCGGTGCACAGCAGAATGTAGTTGTCCGACAGGGAGAAGAGAAACGAGCCCAGGGTGAAGAAAATCCCGCCCAGCGCGATGACCCGGATCCCCCCGTACCGGTCGCAGAAGAGTCCTGCAAAAAGCTGGGCAACGGCGTAGACGTACATGAAGGACGCGCCGAATCCCGTCACCTGCGAGGGGGTGAGGCCCCACTTCATCTGCAGTTCGTTGAACACCGCTCCGGGAATGGCGATGCACTGAAATTTCGAGCAGGTGAAAAGGATCGTTCCGCAGATGAAGAGCAGGGGAACGCGGTATTTTTTCGGTATCCCGGCGCGACGGTTCGGGGGCCCGACGCGTTTCCGCGCGTCCTGCAAAAGAGCGAAAACTCCGCTTTTGAGGGGAGGAACGCAAGGGGTATGCTCCTCAAGATCCTTTGCTTCGTCGTATTTGCAATGCATCGCACATCCTTCTTCGTTACATCGGGCAGCAGCATCCGTCCCGGCGATCTTTGGGCGGTCTTTTTCCCGCGGCGGATACGTCGCATTAATTTACCGCAAAACCGTTTCATTTCAAATCCCAAAACGGAAAAAGGTTGTTTCGCTCATGGGAACGGTTTTGAATAATTCCGGAAACAGGAGTGCGCGGAAAAACTGTCGGCCGCGGGCGAGGGCGGCCTCTTGTCAAGCACGTCCCCGAAAAAAAATTTTCCGTCTTCAGTGATTTTTCACTTCGCCTCTTGACAAATGAAAAATGTGTGCTAATTTATTCCTTGTTAAGTTGGTTAAGGTTGGTTACGATGACGAAAAACACGGAACAGTGGTCAAAAATTCTGGCGAAGCGGCTCGCCTCCCGGGCCGGGAGCGGGGTCCCCGTGTACCGTTATTTCGCCGATGTGTTTTCCGGTCTCATCGGCGATGGGCTGATCCGTCCGGGGACGCGTCTGCCTGTCGATCGGGAGTTTGCCGAACTGGTCGGGATCTCGCATATCACCCTCGCCCGAGGGCTGAACGAACTGCGGAAAAAGGGACTGATCGAGCGCAGCCGTGCCCACGGCACATTCATCGCCCGCACCATGCCGGGGGGGCGTAGTGAGATGCCTCTCGTGGCCGTGCTCTTCGACGACATTACGCCCGAAGTCATCTGCAGTACGATCTTTCCGGCGCTGTACAATGAACTTGCGGCGCAGGGCTGCCGGATGCTGTTCTATTCCGCAGCGGGCGACAGCGCTACCCAGTCCCGGCAGCTGATCGAGATATTTCAAAACACCGGATGCATCGGGGCGCTCGTCTGGTCGGTCATGGACCGGACAGATCTGGCCGCCGCCATGTCGTGCAAGCCGGCCAACTGGCCGCTGATCTTTCTCAACGTGAATTGGGATGATTTTCTGGAGGCGGACAGCATCTGCTACAACTGCGGCGAAGCGATTTTCGAACTCGCCCGGCGTTTTCTGGCGTCGGGCGGCGAAAAGATCAAACTCTGCGTCACCGGCGATTATCTGAACAACACGCCGTGGCAGAAGATCAAAGCCGCCTGCGACAGCCAGTTCGGGCAGGGGACCGTTTCTTTCGAACGGGCGGAGTTTCTCGCCCGCCAGTGGAATGAAAAAACTCTTGTTGTGACCAATTTCAGAGAGGGGATCACTCCGGAGCGGCGGAATTGCGTCGGCATTGCGGCGCAGAACGGCAGGAAGGGCATCACCCGGCCGACAGTTTATTTTCATCTGCCCCTGCAGGCGAAGAAAGCCGTCGAATTGCTTCAGCGCCGGATATCGTCTCCCCAGTCGGCCTACCGGCATCTGCAGATGCCTTACTCCTTGCTCAATATGAAAACGCTCAACTTAACTTGCGGAGGTAAAAAATGAGCATCCCAATCTGCACGGCTTCTGTGAAGACTCCGGAGACGTCCCGCGTCCGCCGCGCCGGCCAACGGCCTGTTTTCCCGGAGCGTCCGCCCCACAAGTTTACACTGATAGAGCTTTTGGTCGTTATCGCCATTATCGCCATCCTTGCCGCAATGCTGATGCCGGCCCTGCAGAAGGCGCGGGCCCGGGCGCAGCAGAGCACGTGCGCTAACAACGTGGGGACTCTGACGAGGTTGATGCTGCTGTATGCCGGCGACAACGACGATCACGGCTTTTTCTGCAAAAACACGACGGAAAACGCCGGCTACGGCGCGACATACAGCGACGATTCGATCAAAATGAAATATTTCTGGCATTACGTGGGAACCACGTGGTGGGGCGAGGTACGGCGGGTGAACACGGCGCTCTACAAGATCAACGAAAAGTCGGCGGAGGTGTACAGATGTCCCTCTCCGGTTATTTTCGGAGCGCCCGCCGTAACTTCGTACGGTTACAGTTACACGGTGGGAAACCGGGATTTCGGAAATAAACTCACCCGTCACAGGTATCACTCAAAGCTGCTGCTTTTTGTGGACAACGCTTCCCGTCTCAAAGATGTAACGCAATACCCGTGGTATTCGACCGATAATGATCCGCTGGGGCGGAATTCCAAAAACTACGGCCGCCGCCACAACGGGCGCGGGAATACGGGCTTCGCCGACGGTCACGTGGAGGCGGTCGCCGATTACGGGAATCTGCCTTATCTCTACGGTTCGCTTTGACACGCGGAAGGTCTGGTGAGGATGAACATGACAAGTGCTCTTTGCGGAATTCGGGGACGGAAAACGATGAAGAAACCATCGATTGTTCTGCTGGCTGCCGCCGCATTCGTTCTGTGCGGCGGCGAATGGAAGGATATGCCCTATTACGAAAAGGATTTCCCAGTGAGGGGCGATGCTGTGATGCTGCGGAAGCGCTGCAAACTGGATCTGAAAACTCCGGAGAAAAAAGGCTTCCCGACCCTTGTGTGGTTCCACGGCGGAGGATTGAGCGCGGGAAGAAAATATCTGCCGAGTGAGATCGATACGAATAAGATCGCCGTCGTCAGCGTCAACTACCGCCTTTCCGGTCCCAAGGTCCGTCATCCGGACTACATTTACGACGCGGCCGCGGCGGTTTCGTGGACGCTGGGAAACATTCGGAAGTACGGCGGGGATCCGAAGAAGGTTTTCGTTTCCGGCCGTTCGGCCGGAGCATATCTTTCCGCAATGATCGCACTGGATAAGAAATATCTCGGCGCGTTCGGACACTCTCCCGCCGAACTCGCCGCCGTTTATCCGATATCCGGACAGATGACGACCCACTTCCAAATCCTCGCGGAACGCCGCCGGGAAGATCCAGCGGTCCGGGATTTCGCGGTGGATGAATACGCGCCGCTTTATCACGCCTCGGCCGATGCGCCGCCCATGATCCTTTTCTGCGGCGACCCCCTGTTCGACATGCCGTCGAGAGTGGAGGAAAATCAGCTCCTGTTCGCGCGGCTGACGCGGATCTACAGGCACAAGGAAACGAAATTCGTTTCCATTCCGCAGACGGGGCACGGAAGCTGCGTCGCACCCTCTCTCGCCGTGATCAACGGCATTCTCTCCAAACGGTGAAAGACTTTCCCCGAGAGGTGTAAACTCAAAAGACGGATTCGGGCAGGAAATACTTTTCATAAAACTTGAAACATAACCTACAGGACAACAGAAGAAAATGAAAAAGACGGGGATATTTGCAGTCTTCATTGCCGGAATGCTGAGTTTTGCGGCCGTTCCGGAGTTTCAGGTGAGCGTGCTGACGCCGGAGGGGGAACCCCGGAAGTCGAATCTTTTGGAAGAAGCGAAACTTTTCGCGTCGCGGCTGTCGCGGACATTGAAACGCGAGGCGGCTGTCGTGCCCTTCGACAAGGCGGACGCCAAGACGATATTTCTGTTCACCCGCGAAGCAGGCGCGGACAAGGTTTTTTCGGAACCTCTTCTGGGAAAGAACAAGGATTCCTTCGTCATCCGTTATCCCGTTACCGTCCGGGGAAAGAAAAACGTCTGTCTGCTGATGTGCCGCGACAGGTACGGTTATCCGTATCCGGGCAGTTATTTCCTGCGCAGATTTCTCGGTGTGGATCAGGTGGGGCCCGGAGAAAAACTGGGCTGGGTCTATCCCGACAACAGCCGCTGGAAGATGCCCGAAAAGATCGACGTCGTCGAGATCCCCGACTTCAACACGCGGACGTGGACCACGAGCCGGCCCGCCAACATCGATCTTGCCTTTTACCTCGCCGCCAGCCGGAGGAACATTGCCTGGCATTCGTTCGGGACCATCATTCCGCCGAAAAAATACGGCAAAAGCCACCCCGATTTTTATCCGCTGATCAAGGGCAGGCGTTTCATCCCGACCAATCCGTATGCCGGGTGGCAGCCCTGCGTCAGCAATGAGGCATTTCAGGCGCGGTGCGTTGAGTACCTGCTCGAAAATGACGGCAGGGACGGGGGCGATGGTCCCACTTTCGGCATCAACGATGGCGCGGGCAACTGCTGCGAGTGCAAAAACTGCCTTGCCATGGATGATCCGGCGTTTCCGGGGGATTACTCCAAGCGTTTTTTCACGTTCTACAAGCGGGTTCTGGACAAGGCCCGGCAGAAGCGTCCCGGATTGAAGGCGAGGATCATGCTCTACGGAGCCAATACCAACCGTATACCGCTGGATGTGCCGATCCATCCGGGGCTCATCGGCATGGGCATGAACTACACGGATTTTCCCGGATTTCTCAAGAACGGATTGAAACACGCCGGACTTTGGGATCATCAGATGGATACCCGTTATCCCACGGTGCGGCACTATCCCCGGTTTCTCTCGTCCCGCCTGAAAAAACTGTACAAACTGGGGCTGCGGGAATATTTTTCGGAGATGTATCCCATCCACGCCGGAAGCGCGCCCAAGCAGTACATCCTCGCCCGCATTCTCTGGAACGTGAACACCGATCCCGACAAGATTATGACGGAATACTGCACCAAGGCCTTCGGAGCTGAGTCCGCCCCCCTCGTCAAAGAGTATTTCGACATTTGGGAGACCGTCTACGAACGCGAGAAGGACGACCTCAAGGCCGATGTCAACATTCCCGTTTACGGCGTGGAGAAATTCATCGGTCTGCGTCCCGGCGATACGCAGAAGATGGCGTCGGCCCTGGCGCGCGCCGCAAAATGCCGGATGACGCCCGAAGAGAGACGGCGTCTTGAGATCATTACCGATTACTTCGAGTATCTGCGCTGTCTCGCCGACCGCTTTCTGCTGGCCAAACGTCTGCGGGAGGAGAAAAAAATTGCCGTTGACGGCATCGATGAGGTCGTCCGGAAATGCAATGAGCTTGACCGGCGTTTCGAGGAGACGGCGCGTAAGATCGCCTCGTCAGGAGAGGATCTTTGCTGGTTTTTCTGCGTCGATGCAAGAAAACGCAAGGTCGATCTCGACAAGGATCTGATCTTCGAGCGTTACCGGGATGTTGTCTCCACGTATCTCTTGGAGTCCATGGATATCGCTCTGAAAAACGCGGAAACGGTCTCCTGCAAGGGAATGTCCCGGCAGGAGAAACTGGCGTACTGGAAAGGGATGGCCCGAAAGTATCCCGCCGTCACCGGCATCGCTTTCCGGATCGCCGCAAATTCCGGGACTGTTGTGAAAAACTTCATCAGAAACGGCGATTTCAAGAAGGGAAAACCCGGTGATCCCGAAGTCCGCGGAGCCCATCCGCATCTGGATCACTGGTATTTTTACGAACAGGTGGGCAGGGCCGGCAGCGACGATTTCAAAAGTTTCTGGAACTGGCATCACGTCAAGGGCGGCTGGTCCGACAATCTCTGCTTCGGCAACGGAAAATATCCCGAGGTCCGTCAGTACATGTATCTCCCGTCCGGGATCTACCGGCTTTCCGCCCGGAGAAGCGGGGGCGGGGGCGTCATGAATTTTTCGATCTACGAAGCCGGAAACTTCAAAAAGGAGTTCCTCAAGGATACGGAAAAACTCCGCGCCATGCGGTTCACCGGGCTTCGCTTCAGCTATAATTTCAGGCCGGGGCGGGGGAGTGAGAAGATCTCGCAGCTGGTCACCATCGGAAAAAGCGGATATTACGCGCTGCTGATCGCCGTCCCCAATCACACGTCGAAACGTTACACCCGGCTCATGGACGTCCGGCTGGAACAGCTGGTCGAGTTCTGACAGTAACGGAAAAAATCGCCTTTTTTGTGCCGCCCGTATTGCAAAACATCCGAAACGCGGTTATATTCCGCAGTTGATCCTCGGAGAGGCTGTTCCCCGCAGGGGCCGGCGAGGATCTTGACGGCGGACAAAACCGGCGATGGGATCGTGCGCACGTGCTCCGGTTTCATCCGGCGGCTCTGCAATGCTCCGCTCAAAACGCCCCGCTTTTTTTGAAAAAGATGGGGGGCCCGGGGGGAAGGAAAAACTTTTTTTCCCGTGAAAAAAAGTTCTTTCCTTCCCCCCGGAACCGCCGCCCCTTATC
>JAFTDL010000244.1 GCA_017454215.1 Lentisphaeria bacterium
CATACAGGCCGCCGTTTGTGTTGGAACCCTCGTCCTCGGAGTACTGCTCGGCCAGGGCGGCAAAGCTCTCTTCGGTCTTGTCCCCGGCCTCAAACTCGGCCAGGATCTCTTCGGCACGGGCTTTCGCCGCTGCCTTCGCCTCGTCCGTGTAGTTGCCTTCCTCATCGGCTTCCGCCTTGATCAGAATGTGGCGCACGCTGGCGGTGGGATAGTGGTTGTCCTCGCGTCCGAGGTACATCACCACCGTGTAGCCGGAGGGATCCTCCTCCGCGTCGGCGAAGACCTCGACGTCTCCCGCTTCGCGGTCAGAGGCCTTCATCCACTCGGCATAGGCCGCATCCAGGCTGCTGCCGTTGACGCCGCGGCGCTCAGTGGGCTGAGCCTCGGTCTGGGACTCCACGGCCGCCGCGAAGCGCTCCGCCGGATCGGCCGCCGCTTCGACTTCGGCTGCTTCTGCGGTTTCAGCGCTCTCCGCGTCCCCGGCCTTTTCGGCTTCCGTCGCATCCCAGCCGTCCGTATAGGCCATCACGATGGCGTCGGCGGTCGCCTTCGCCTCGGCGCGGGTCTGGTCATCGGCGACCATCTCGACGGTGTCTTCCGCGCCGTCTTCACCCGGGACCGTGTTCTCGATCGTCTCGGCGGTCACATAGTAGAGGTTGAAGTCAAACAGGTCGCGGTCTCCGTTCAGGCCCTGGTAGTACTCTTCCAGTTCCTCATCGGTATAGGTCAGCGAGTTCAGCTTCTCGTTGTACGCCTTCTGGGCAAGCGTCATGTCCAGAGCCGCCTGACGGACGATCTTCGCCGTCACGCCGCTGCCGTAGTTCATGGCGTAGAGCTTGTCGGCGCTGCCGTAGCCGTAGCTCTTCGCCGTCTCTTCCATGCCGGCGAACTGTTCGTCGACCTCGGCGATTTCCTCATCCGTCAGCGTGATGCCGTTCTCGGCGGCATACTTGAGCAGCGCGCGGTTCTGCTGGATATCCCGCTTCGCGAGATCCTTAAAGTAGTCGCGCCAGGTTCCGCCGTCGGTCATGCTGCATTCCTGGTCATCCAGGCCGGCCAGGCCCATGCTGGTATCCAGGCCGAAATAAGAAAGGTACTGGCCGTAGGTGTTGACCATGGTCAGGTACTCATTGCCGTAGTAGTAATTGACCTCTGCCGGGGTATACTTCGTTCCGTCGGCGGTCAGCGCCGTTGTGGAAGTATACATCAGGCCGGAGTTGAGCAGCAGGATCGCCGCGATCAGCACGATGACGCCGATGGTGCCCCACGTCCACTTTCTCTTCGAAACTGCCTTTTTTTTCGCCTCTTCCTGAGCGGCGATGGTCTTCTTGTCGGTACCGGCTTCGCGGGCCGCGATCCGGTTCTTTCTTTCGGTTGATGCACTCATGTCGTTCGTCCTTCTGTCTGTTTATTTGTGCGTTTGCATTATAGCCGCAAACAGCCTGTCTTTCAAGGAAAATGTTTGAAAATTTATAGTTTCTTCAGTTTTGCGCGCGCATGGAGAGGAACG
>JAFTDL010000245.1 GCA_017454215.1 Lentisphaeria bacterium
CGACATTTTCAAGAAATCCTTTCTCTTAAACGAATTGTTTCGGGGATGCCGGTTTTGCCAGAGATCGAAGCCCCGGCCCTAAGTTCGAGCGGCGCTGACAGGAGATCTGGCATCTCAAGTATATTCCTCTGCGCCCGAAGACTGGCGTCAATAAAATCTGCCGTAAGAGTGATACTCGTCCTGCCCTGCCAAATGCCACAGACTGTTGGAGTAGCTGACCCAGTCGGTACGCTGTATCAACTCGATGTGACCGTCGAGAAACCCCACGCTTGTGGCATTGCCGTGCCAGTTCCAGGGAACGGCTCTACTTACATTTCCCTCGCCCCCAGTCGGTTCGACCCTGAAAAAACCGTTTGCGGGATTCTTGGCCTGAATTCCCTCGAGAAAGTGGATCTTGCGGGCCGGGCCATGAACCCTGTTGTATTTCCACCAGTAAGTGATACCGCCGGCTCTTTTCGACAGAGTCACCATGTTGCTGACGCCGTAAGTCGAGTACCCCCAGTAGAGATCCTTGACCGTGTCTTTGGGGCAAAATGCGATTTTTTTAATATCCTGAACGTATTTGAGCCCCTTGTAGAGATTGAACCACGAATCCTGGACGTTAGAGTCACCGTAAATAGGACCGAAGATGTCCTTCAGATGGATGAGCGCCGTGGTGGCACTTATTTTGGAGGGTACGATGAAATCGTTGAACTGGTCCCCGTACATGATGCTGTAGTGTTCCAGAGATTTCATCGTCGTCTGGCACTGCGCCGCCTTGGCCCGATCCCGCGCCTGCTGCAGGGCGGGCATGAGCATGGCGGCGAGGATCGCGATGATGGCTATCACGACAAGAAGTTCTATCAATGTGAATTGTCGCGCATCATTTTTCACTTTCATTTCTCCTTTTTGATTTTGGGGTTGCTGTGGCGAAGTAAAACTCTTTCCGTACTTTCCCGGACACGAAGCCGATGGGGCGTCACAATGAATTGGGGCCGACCGCGGTCGCGGATCATTTCCAGTATCGTCTTCACCGCGGTCTCTCCGATCTCGGAGTCCATGTATTCCAGTGCGCTCAGGGGCGGATCCAGAAAGTCGCAGCCGATTTGACCGCCGATCGTCAAAACACAGACATCCTCCGGGATCCGGAACTCATTCCCGTGCAGATACTCGTAGATCTGCAAAGACAGGTAATCGGAATAACTGATGATGGCCGTGGGAGGCTCCGGCAGATCCATCAGGGAGGCGACGGTATCGAAGACGATCTCCTTTCCGCCCCGCCATTCGATCAGTTTCAGCAGATCCGGGGCGGGATCCAGACGGAGGGTCCGAACGTCGGCGAAATAGTCCGACGGAGTCATGTCGTGCATGCCCGCCCCCCCGATGTAAGCCACTCTTCTGTGGCCCTGCGCCGCGAAGTATTTCAGCCCGTCGCGGGTCAGTCCCCGGTAATCGGTCCCCATGACGGTGAAACCGGTGACTTCCGCATCGGAAAAAACCGCGTGGGGCAGCAGGACCGGCAGACCGGTCTTCCGCACCGTTTCCAGCAGCGGTTCCCGGCCGGTGAAATTGTTTCCCATCCAGAAAATGCCCTGAACGCCGCGCGAACGGATCCGGGCGGCACATTGCTCCGGAGAGGCCGTCTGCAGGGATCGGGGATCGCAGGTCTCCAGAACGACATTCATCCGCTCCGCCGCCAGCCGGATGCAGGGCAGGATATAGAGAAAAGGATTGCTCGCCCTGTCCGTCCGGCGGGGATCGTCCCTGTCGATGATCGCCAGGATCCGGGTCTGCGCGTCTTTTTCGTCCCGCACGAAGGTGCCCTGGCCCTTCACCCGGGTGATCAGCTTCTCTATTTCCAGCAGTTCCAGTGCGGAACGCAGCGTGATGCGGGCCACTCCCAGTTCAGCGGCAAGTTCGACCTCCCGGGGAAGGCGGCCGCCGGGCGGATAGTATCCGCTGCCGATCCGCTCCTTCAGGAGACCGTACACCTGCATTTTTTTGACGACGCGTTCCATGGAGGAATGAACTCCAAGTTCTATTCAAGTTCTGCCATGTGCCCAGTATACATTCAGGTATTATGAAAAGTCAAGCGCCTTTTCGAAAAAAAGCAGAAAAATGTTGGGGTTCCGGCAGGCAATGCTTCGCCGTGCCCGGATTTTTTCCGGACAGCGGCGCTGGAGGGAGGAGCCGGCTCTTACGCGAAGAGCGACCGGAGTTTTTCGAGGGTGATGGGTTTGAGAAGGATCCCGGAAAAGCCGTGGGATTCGGCCTGGCTGCGGGCTTCGACGTCGGCGGTGAGCAGAAAAACCGGCAGTTTTTTCAGCTGCTCGTCGCCACGGATGACATGAACCAGTTCGTTGCCGTCCATTTCGGGCATCCAGAGATCCGAAAGCACCATGTCGAAATTCGCGTCGTTTTTCAGCACCTCCAGAGCCGCGCGGCCGTTCTCGGCCATGGCGACGTCGGGCACGCCGGTCTTGTCCAGCATGGCTTTGAGCACCGCGCGGTTGACCGGAGAATCGTCGACGATGAGGACCCGCGACGGCGTGCGGCCCAGACACGTCTGAGAGGCGCGGACGTCGGCGGCATCCGCGCCGCCGGATGCCGTCCCCGCAACTTGAACGCCGCGGAGCGTCACGGTGAAGGTGGAGCCCTTGCCGACCTCGGAGTCGATGGCAAGCTCCCCGCCCATGAGTGAAGCCAGTTTCTGGCAGATGGGCAGTCCGAGGCCCGTGCCGTCGCGGTGGTTTTTGTCGGCGAGCTGGACGAAGGGCTGGAGGATGCGTTCGATGTTTTCCTTCGAGATGCCCTTGCCCGTATCGGCGACCGAGAGCGCCAGCGTGCCGTCGTGCCAGCGGACGCAGACCGTGATGGTGCCGCGGTCGGTGTACTTGTACGCGTTGGACAGCAGATTGAAGAGGATCTGGCGGACCCGCTGGGGATCCACGCTCACACTGGGCATTTCATCGATCTCCGCCTTGAGGGCGAGGGACTTGCGCGCCCGGACAACCTCGCAGGCGGCGATGACTTCGCGGACCAGTTTTGGAACGTCGGTGGGTTCCTCGATCACTTCCAGTTTGCCGCTTTCGAGTTTCGAGAGGTCGAGAATGTCGTCCACGAGGCGCGCCAGCACCTTGCCGCTGGAGCGGATCGAAGAGATGCAGCGGGCTCGTTCCTCCTCGTCGGAAATGCCGTGTTCCAGCAGTTCCGAAAAACCGACGATGGCGTTGAGCGGCGTGCGGATGTCATGGGACACGCTTGAGAAGAAGAGGCCTTTAGCCTGATTCGCCGCTCGTTCTGTCTCCAGCTGGGCCGCGTAGTCGTGGGCCAGCAGTTCCTTCTGGTGCATTTCGTCGCGTTCGTCCTCGATGACGAAGACGTGCAGCAGACAGACGCCCAGCAGACAGCCCACCGAATACACCGGCAGGAGGGGGTCGCCCAGCTGGAGCAAAATCGCCGTCAGCATGGTGAGGCCGAAGGCGAAGACCACTCTGTTGCGCCGCCGGACCGTCCCCTCTGTGTGCAGCAGTTTGCGCAGTGTCAGCGAGGAACTTGTGATATTGAACGCGGCCAGCAGCAGCAGCGCCAGCTGGCGCACCGGACCGGCCGAGTACATACAGAGGGCGTTGAAGCGGAAGAAACATCCGGTGAAGCTGTTCACGAACAATGCTGCGATGAAAAACGTCAGCAGTCCGCGTCCCATCCACAGCAGGCACTTGAGGGGCCGTCCGCTCATTTGCAGATAGGTGACGACGTAGTGCGTCCATGCGAAGATCGAAAGCGCCATCATCAGGAAGAAGAGGATCGTGTCGACGTGGAGAAGGTAACGCCATTTCAATTCCGCGAGTATCCCCCACAGGACATCGCAGGCGAAAAACAGCAGCAGGGAGAGGAGAAAATGTCTGAATTCAACGGCGCCGGGGCGTGACTTGAGACTTTTCCGTTGAAAGAGCTGCTGCCAGTTGATGATCACATGGACGAGCAGTGCGATGCCTGCCACGCTCGAATAGAAATAATTTTGCATAGGTTCTGCGGGACAGTGCCGTCTCCTGCGAAAAAAAGCGTATTTTTTGAGCGCGTATAGTATACCACGTTTTGCGGTGAATTTCAAGTTCGGAAACGCAAGGAAGCCGCCCGGAAATCCCCCTGGGCGCGGTATGTTTTTCTCTCCGGCGGCAACCCGGGGGCGGCGAGTGAATTTCTGTACCGGGCGGGGATCGACGGGATCACTTGCATCGGAGACACTTCCGGGATCCGCAACTGCGTCGCATTTTCCGACAAGAATATCCGGATCGACGGGCATTCGGGGTTTTCCATGCCGGCGGGCGGGAGCGCGATGGCGGGGGATGACGATGTCCGTCAGGCGTTTCCCGTCAGAAGAGCGCAAGGCGGGACAAAACGGAGGTGAAGATGTGAAGAAAAGCCTCTCGGCTTTTGAGTGAAGCTGCGCTCCGCGCGGTGAAGTGAAGCCTTGCGGCTTCGTTATTTTTTTGCCCGTCAGGGCAAAAAAATGGTGACCCGGGCGAGGATCGAACCCGCGACCAATTGCTTAGAAGGCAACTACTCTATCCACTGAGCTACCGGGCCACTTGTTTGCGGACTGTATAATATTGCGGGGGAAATCCGATTTGTCAAGCGCAAAGTTCGAAAATCTTTTTGTTTGCCGGATCCCGCGCGTCCGCGTCGGAGAAGGTTTCGAGGACCTGCTGCGCCGGAAGAACGGCCTCTTCGGTCTCATCGGGACAGATGCCGGACATATCCAGTTTCCGACAGCAGTCCGAGACCGTCGTGCTTTCGGGCGGCAGCGCCGGGACGTAACGCGCCTCTTTGCCCTGTCCCTCCGCCGCACGCAGGATCAGTCCGGCATCCAGCAGGGTCCGCAGTTCGCGGCTCAACTGCATCGGCGAACAGCGGACTTTGCCCAGCAGTTCCTCCACCGCCGTCGCACCGTTCCCCGCTACGAATTTGCGGTAGACCAGCGAACAGATCGCCAGCTGAAGCATCCGGTGACGGCGCAGCGACACCCCCGGTCCCTTTTCGTCGTCGAAAAGTCCCGTGTCGAGATTCTGCCCCACGAAACCGATCTCCGCGCCGAAAAGGGCGATCTGCCACGACCACTGCATCCACATGAGAAAGAGCGGCAGCGCCGCGAAACTGCCGTAGACCCGGTTGTAACGGTCGATCGATCCCTGCAGATAGACGAAACCGTCCTGCAGGACCTGAAAGAAGATCCCCGCGACGACCCCGGCGAAGATCGCCGGTCCCAGACGCACTTGCGTATTCGGCGACACGAAGTAGATCAAAGAAAACAGCACGATCACCAGCAGGAGCGGTATGACCGTTCCCAGCAGGCTCAGCACGTACGCCGGAGCTCCGCCGAGAAAATTGAGATTCCCCGCCAGCCGGTCGAAGAGCACGTGCAGAAAGACCCCGGCACTGCTCAGCAGCACCAGAACGATCGGGATCAGCAGCATGATCGCCAGATAATCGCTGAATTTGCGCAGCAGATTCTTTCTCGGCGGCAGACCCCAGACCGCGTTGAACGCCTTTTCGATGTTGTTGGCCAGCCACATGACGGTCCAGATCAGGGCGATGACGCCCACGCCCGCCACCAGCCCGCCGCTGGACTGCTTCAGCGTCGTGTCGGCGAACCGGTAGATGTATTCGAGGAGTTCCTTGTGCTGGGCCAGTTTCTCGTTGAGCACGACCCGCAGTTTTTCGTCGAGGGCGAACCCCTTGGCGATGCCGAACATCAGCGCCGCCAGCGGCACGATCGAAAAGAGCGTGTAAAACGTCAGCGCCACCGCCCTCTGTTTGTGCTGGTCCGCGGCATACCGCTTGCCGCTCAGAATGATGACCCTTGCCCCGAAACGGACCGTCGAAATGATTTTGCCGAACATGACGGAGATTCCTTATTTTTGCTGTTTTTCAGTTCTTTTTGTTCCAGGAGTCCTTCAGGCCCACCGTGCGGTTGAACACGGGGCGGCCGGGACGGGTGTCGGGATCGACGGCGAAGTAGCCCGTGCGCTCGAACTGCACCACGCTGCCCGCGGGAAGCGCCGCCAGCGCGGGCTCCACATAACCCTCGACGATTTTGACCGAGTCGGGATTGAGCTGGGTGAGGAAATCCGTTCCGTCCGCGCCGGGGAACTCCGCGCTGAACAGCCGGTCGTAGAGCCGGATCTCCGCCGCCTGCGCGGTTTTGGCGTTGACCCAGTGGATCGTGCCCTTGACCTTGCGCCCGTCGGGAGAACTTCCGCCCCGCGTCGCGGGATCGAAGGAACACAGGACTTTCGTCACCCTGCCCGAAGAGTCGGTCTCGAAAGATTCGCACTTGATGTAATACCCGTAGCGCAGACGCACTTCGCGGCCGGGCGCCAGACGGAAATATCCCTTGGGCGGCTCGACCATGAAGTCGCTGCGCTCGATGTAAAGTTCCCTGCCGAACTCCAGTTTGCGGCCGCCGGCTTCGGGATTTTCGGGATTGTTCACCGCGTCGAGGGGTTCCACGCCCTCCGCGGGATAATTGATGATCTCCACCGGCAGGGGATCCAGCACGGCCAGAAAACGGGGCGCGACGGCGTTCAGTTCCTCGCGGATGCTGTACTCCAGACGGGCCATGTCGGTGACGCCGTCGAATTTGGTGATGCCGACGCCTTTGATGAAATTCCTCACGGCCGAAGCCGGAACGCCGCGGCGGCGCAGTCCGCTGATGGTGGGCATGCGGGGATCGTCCCAGCCGTTCACGTGATGCTCCTTGACCAGCTGCAGCAGTTTGCGTTTGCTCATGACGGTGTAGTTGAGGTTCAGCCGCGAAAACTCGATCTGGCGGGGACGGTGGGGGAAGTCGAGGGCCTCCAGCAGCCAGTCGTAGAAGGGCCGGTGGATCTCGAACTCCAGCGTGCAGAGCGAGTGGGTCACGCCCTCGAAGGCGTCTTCGAGGGGATGGGCGAAGTCAAGTCTTAAATTTTTAAAACCAGGTCTTTTTATTGACGACGACAACA
>JAFTDL010000246.1 GCA_017454215.1 Lentisphaeria bacterium
CAGGGCCGAATCGGTGAGGCCGTCTCCGTAGACGAGGGGGGAGTAGTTCCACAAATCCACGCCGCCCCAGCGGGCGGGGACCACGGGCAGAAAAAGCGCCGGGTCCGGGGCGAACTTGACGAAGCACCCCTCCTCCAGATGAAGCTCCGTCCGGGACTGCATGAGGATGGGCCCGGAACAGCGGTAGCGCCCGGCGGGCAGGACGACCCGGCCGCCGCCGGAGGAGGCGCACTTCCGAAGAGTTTCGTTGAGAAGCGGACGGATGTCGGAAAAGTTTTCCGGCGCAAGACGATATTCCGTTTCCGGGATCCGGGGCGGCAGGACGGCGCGGGCGATGGCCTCCGCCTCGGCTTTGAAGGCGGAAGTGTTCACCGGGTCATGGCCTCCCCGTTGATGCGGACGTTCTCGAAGGAAAGCGTCCCCGTGTTCGAGTCGCCGGAGATCGGCACGTCGGCCTTGTCCACCACCACGTCGACGAGACGGATATCCTGCAGGGGGAGCTCCTCGGAGCCTTCCAGGTAGAAGCCGTTTTTGGCGTAATTGCAATGGATGTTCACCAGATCGAAATCCCGGTAGCAGGTCTTGACCGTGCCGGTCCGCACGCCGGGATACTCGCTGACGATGGAAATGATGTGGTCGTTGGTCTTGTCCACCTGGATGTCCCACACATGGATGCGCTGGATCACCCCTCCCCGGCCCGGCGCGGACTTGAAGCTGATGGCCTGCCACTTGATGAACTCCATATGGATGTCGTAGACGTAGACGTCTTCGGCCCCGCCGGAAAGTTCGCTGCCGATGGCAAATCCGTGGAGACACTCGTGGAAGACGCAGTCCCGGACCACGACCCGCCGGTTGGGCCGGTTGACCCGGAGCCCGTCGGCGTCCCGGCCGGCCTTCAGGACCACGGCGTCGTCCCCGTTGCGGAAGTGGCTCTTTTCGATGAGCACGTCGGTGCAGGAATCCACGTCCACGCCGTCGTTGCAGACGTACATGCTGTCCATGCAGATATCGCGGATCGTCACGTGGGAGCAGTAGAGGGGGTGGAGCATCCACATGGGGGCGTCGATGCAGGTGATGCCCTCGAAGAGAAGCCGCTCGCTGTCCCGGATCTGGATCATGGGCGGCCGCAGGAAACAGCCCTCGCCGAAGACCCGTTTTTCGAGAGGCAGTTTTTCCGCTTCGAGGGTGCGGGTCCGCTGCTGGTCCGCTTTCTGCTGGGCGGGGAAGTCCTTCCAGAGTTCCCGGCCGCCGCTGAAGATCCCCTTGCCCGTCAGGGCCACGTCGGTGAGGTCCTTCCCGTAGATGAGGGGGGAGTAGTTCATGAGTTCGATGCCTTCCCAGCGGGCGGGGACCACGGGCAGATAGAAGGAGGGTTCGGGGGAAAATTTGACGAAGCACCCCTCTTCCAGGTGGAGCTCGGTTTTGGACTGCATGACGATGGGGCCGGAGCAGCGGTACCGCCCGGCGGGCAGGATGACCTTGCCGCCGCCGGATTCGGCGCATTTTTTGAGGGCGCTGTTGAGCAACGCGTGGATGTCCGAGAAATTTTCCGGCGTCAGGCGGTATTCCGCGGCGGGGATCCGGGGCAGCTGGACCCCGGCGGCGATCTTTTCGGCTTCGGCGCGAAGTTGGGCGGTGGAGACTTTTGCCATGATGAAACTCCTTTTCGTTTCGAACAGTGGTGTATGGTCATAATATAGCGCCGCCCGGGAGCAAATGCCAGCGCGTTTCCGGCGAAACGCGGGAAAAAAAGCCTGCCCGCGCAATTTCCAGACGGATGTGTGCCGGGCGGGGGGCCGCTCCGGCAACCATCCGTTTCCGCGCTTCCGGCGCTATACCGGTTCGTCCGCAGTGCGGGAGAGCAGGGCGATGCTGCGGTCGTCGTTCCCCCGCACGTCGCGGCTCCAGCAGGAGCGGGTCAGGTAGTCCAGCAGGTCCTGCCGGGTCAGCACGCCCGCGGCGCAGTCGTCGAACATTTTCCCGAAGATCGGGCCGGGGATCATGTCGGGGAGCTCGAACATCAGGAACTCCGGGCCGTCGCTGGTGAGGGCGATCCCGTCGATCTTTTCCGCCGCGACCAGGCAGGCGTGGTAGTCGCCGTTCGTTTCCGCCTCGGGGCGCAGGAAGCGCGTTTCGTTGTCGTATTCCCCCTTGTCCGGGGGGAAGAGGGTGTAACAGCCCCCGTTCCCTTCGCGGAGGACGATGGCCCCGTCCCCCACCTGAAAGAAGCCGCAGCGTTTCCTCCCCCGCACCGCGAAGGCGATGGTGAAATCGAACTCGGACTCCCGGCAGCGGTACTCTTCGGCGAGCTCCCGTTTCTGCTGGCAGACGGTCCGGATCATGAGATCGCAGAAGCGGAACCAGCGGCCGTCGTTCCACTTTTCGCCGTCCAGCACGGCGCTCAGCAGATCCTCCATCACGGCGCACTGACTGCGGAAGGCTTTGACCGCCGCCCGTGCGCCGAAGTGGGAAAAGCGGGCGCTGCCGCGTCCGTCGCACACGATCAGGCACGGACGCGGGAGCAACCACACGCCGGACGCATCCTGACAGGGGATCTCCCTGCGGATGTGTCCGTTGCCGGGAACCGATGCCGCGAATCCCCGGAACTCGCTCATTTTTCTCCTTCGGCGACCGGCATTCCGGCCAGGTCGGCCCAGGAGTTGACGTTCCCCAGGACCACCGCGTCCTGCTGGGCCACGGAGCTGGCGGAGACGCTCTTCAACGAATCGGTCAGCCACTTGAAGAACTCCTTGAAGCACAGTCCCTTGAGTTTGACCGGTCCGGGGTGTTCGGGGAGGATCTCGCGCAGCGTGTCGAAGTCCGCTTCGTCACCGATGCCGATCCCGATGTACTGCAGACGTTTTTCCTCGCCCAGCTGCTTCATGGAGGCGGCGGCGCTCCTCCAGTCGTCGTTGGGGCAGCCGTCGGTCATCAGGATGATCCACGGCTTGTAGCTGGAAATTCCCTTCTGCTTGTAGAGGCGGCGACGGGCCTTGAGTTCGGAGTCGGCGAGCTTCAGCGCCGCACCCAGGGGCGTGGAACCGTTGGCATCCAGTTCGGGCGGATTGTCGTTCACCACGTTGACGGGGGCAAACGGGGCCGCGATCTCGGCGCTGCCGCCGAAGGTGACGATTTCCAGCTCAACGCTCATGCTGGCGGTCTCGTCGTCGCTGGTCTCGCTCAGGAACTGGGCGAGTCCCTCCTTGAGTTCGCGCAGGGGGGCGCCGTTCATGCTGCCGGAGACATCCAGCATCAGGATCACGGGGCAGCGGGGGGCGGGATTGGTGATGTCGAGGGCGGTGTCTTCAGCGTAGTCGTTCATGTTGTCTTTTCCTTTCTTTTGACTTTGGCGGGCAGGATCGCCCGCTGGTTTGGGTTTTTGCTCGAACGCATGACGTCGATGAAATTTTCGAGTTCGGCTTTGAGTTCGCCGAGCAGGGGACGTTTCAGGGGGGCCCGGTGGCCGTCCACGAACATCCGGATGAAATAGTGCTTCAGTCCCGGCGTGAGCCAGCTCACCGACTTGAACCAGCCCACCGGGAGCCGTACGCCGTCCCGCCGGGCCAGGGGACATTTCCCCGATTTGAGATTCTCCACCGGGTCGGTCCCGCCGCACTGGGCGTAGGGGTGCAATCCGCTCATGAGGATCATGTAGACCACGACCGAGAGGCTGAAGCGCACCTGTTCGGGCGTCCGTTCCCGGTTGAAGAGTTCCGGATGGAACAGCAGTTCCGGGGCGGTGTACTCCGGGGTGAAGGTGCGGGTGAGAAAGGTGTTCTGATTCTCTCCCGCGCCGGGAATTTGAAAACTGTCGCAGTCGATCAGCCGGACCCGGCCCCCGGGATCGATGAGAAAATTGTCCGGATTGAAGTCGTTGACCAGCACCCGGTGACGGGCCAGCATCCGCACGGCGTCGACCAGATTCAGCGCGACCCGGGTCACGCTCAGCCGGTCCCAGCCGGGGAAGAAGCGCTTCACCTGGCACGGGGCGTACAGCGCCCGCAAGGTCCGGCCTGAACTTTTCCGCATCACGAAGCCGATGACGTTTTTCTTCCCGTCGAAGACCGGCATCAGGGGCCAGGCGAGGAAGGGCGCGTTGCGGCACTCCTCGAGGGCCAGCATGGCGTTCAGCCGGTCGCGGAAGGCGGCGAGTTTCCGGGCGTCGCGCAGCGTGTCGTCCTTGCAGACCTTGATGAGGAAGGCGGGATTTTTCGCGAAGCGGTAGATCACGCCTTCACCGCCGCTGGCCAGCACGTCGGATTTGTTCAGGACCAGCGGAGAACCGGCGGGATCGTACACCGTGCGGGTGCGCTCCGGCGAAACCTGCGCCAGGGCCAGCCAGTCCGCCCCGGCGGGAGCGGCCTGCGGTTTCCGTTGAATGGCGGGCGCCGGGCGGCGGTTGGTCATGGCATTCAGCCTGTTGATGAACTGTTGCAGCAAATCGGTCATTCCCTTATGATTTCCTATTCGTCTTCGTCTTGTTCCTCCTCCGTTTCCTCCGGCAGATCATAAGTCAGCCAGTCGAAGGAGCCGAATTTCCGTTCCAGCGCCTCGTCCACGCTTGCGGCCTCCGTCGCGCCGAGGCAGTGCAGGACGAAGGTCCTGGTGGAGGGGAAACTTTCCTCTTCCACGGCCATCCGGGCGGCGAAATCGGTCTCGTGGGAGCCGACGGCGATCCGGTTTTTCCCGGCGACCTTCAACTTTTCCGCTCCGTGGAGGGCGAGAAACTCTTCCAATTCCATGTACTCCGGCTCCTTTTCGGCGTTGAGCGAGATGATCTGCGTACCGGTGAGAATGCCGTAGTACTTTCTGCCTTCGGCCTTGCAGCAGGCCACGCCGCCGGGGCGGAGATACTTTACGGTCACGACCTCCCGCAGATCCTCCTTGAGTTCGTTCCAGGCGTCTTCGATGTCGCTGAACAGCTGTTTTGTCGCTTCGGAAAGACTTTCCGTGAATTCTTCGAAATCGTTCATGGTTTCCTCCTTTCGGTTCAGTAATACAACTTCACTTCAATCATTTTTTCATTGCATTTCGGACATTTCGGCGTCCGTTTGAACCCGAACAACGGCCAACAGGTGTGGATCCACGGGCTGGGCCTGTCCACGGTCATCTTTTCCGTCCCGCACTTGGGGCATTTCCACAGGCGGGTCCGGGTCGGCGTCGGGACGAAGGAGTTCATCGGCACACCTCCTGAAGTTCGAACGCGCAGTCCTGGAGCGCGGACTGGAAATCGTTCAGCTTGTCGATGGTCTCATAGAGAGGATCCGCCGCTCCCGACTTGCCGATCTCCCAGAGAGCGTCGCTGATGGTCAGTTCCGGGACCGCGGGCACGATTTCCTCCTTCCCGAGCCGGGCGGCGATCTTGCCGAGGTCCTCGTGGAGCGTCTTCATGAAGTGCCACTCGAGCTGAAGTTCCTCGATGACCTTGTGTTTGCCGGGCGTCATCTCGTCGGGATCCTCCTTCGAGACGCACTTGAGCATTTTCCCCATGATCTCGAAGTCGTGCTTCACGGCCTCGAAGACCAGCGAGACCAGCGCCCAGAGTTCCTGCTCGAGGATGTTCTTTTCCTTTTCCGTCATGATGGTTCCTTTCCTTTTTGCGTTTTCTCCGTTGCGATTATTCGCCGCCGGGCGGCGTTTTTGTCGCGGGGGCGGATCGTTTTTGTTCTGCCGTAAAATACCCCGCCGCCTCTGCCATTTTGTGACAGGGCAGTTTTTCTTTCTTCATTTTTCCGTCGAAAGCCTTCCTTCTCTTTTCGATTTCCGCGGACCATAGTAACAGACGGCCCCCGGAAAGTAATCCCGTTTCCGGCAGATCCAGCCATTTTCCCTCCTTTCCGGCTGTCTTGCGCATAATATGGACCGCAAGGTCTGTCATTTTGTGTCATTCGTATTTGACAATTGGAAAAATTCATGTTATATTAGGGTCCGTACGCGAAAACAATTTTCTAATCTGTAATACAGGAGGACTCTCATGGGATCCGCGATGGAGAAAAAACAAGCCGATCTTCTGCTTGAGTTCGAAAAGTCCGGCATGGGCTTGGACTCTTTCATGAAGATGAAGCTGGAACAGGCCGGGAAGAGCGACGCCGACAGGATCGTTGGCGAAATCGACGCAACTGCCCGAAGCATCGATGAGAATTATGCCGACCTCAAGCGGGTGAAGGTCGACGATGAGAGCCGCCGGAGCTGGCTGAAGCGGCGGCTCGAACCCGTTTTTGCCGGGATCACGCCCCGTCAGGCGGGGGCGGTCATGGGGCATTTGACCGCCCAGCTGGCGGGCAGCGGCGAAGAAGTTCCGGAAGACGCCGTCTATAACGAGTTCAACGCGGACGGAAAGATCGAAGATCTGGACACCGCGATCCAGATCTCGGTTTGCCGTGACTTTCTCGGCGACGAGGGGAAGGAAGAATGAGCAGTGATTTGATGGATCGGGCCCTTCACGGAGACGGGCAGGCTTTCGATACGGCGAGGAAACTCGCGGCCCTTTCTTCCGTTCTGGAGGGAAACGATGCGGTAGCTTCCATGATCGCTGCGGACAAGGCCGTCTTCACGCTTCAGGGCGCGACCGCCGCCGCCGAGGGCAGGCGGGAAGGGCAGGATATCGTCGAAGATTTGATTGACCGTGGCGCCGTCTACGTGGCGACCTGGGCAGAGCAGCGCTGCGTTCAACTTTGCGAGGAGGTCGGCGAGAAGATTGGCTCCGCGATCGGAGGCGTCTTCGGTCCGGTCGCTGCTGAAGCCGCAGCCAAGGTGGGGAAGGTTGTCGGGCGCTGGGTCGGCGAAAAACTCAAACCGGTCGTACAGAAGGGCGTCGAAATAATCGCCGAGGGGGCAAAGACGGTTTGGCGTGCGATCAAGGACGTCGGCAGCAGTATCCTCGGCGGTATCGGCAGAGTGTGCTCCACGGTTGCCGGATGGTTCGGGTTCTGACCGGGGAGGAACGGAGCGATGCCGTTTTTGCGGATGAAGGGTGTGCGGTGCGCCTCATTGGAGGAGTTCCGCAATAAATTCGATTTCACCAACGCCAAAGATTATCTGCGGCAGGGGCGTCTTTCCCGTTGGGTCCGGGATCTGGGCGAAAACGACCTTGCGGACGAATTGGACGAGCTGAAGGACGGCGAATACTCCGATCAGACGCTGCTGGACAATTTTGTCGGCATATTCGGGCTGAATGGTGAAAAAGCCCGCCTGCCGGAAAAGGAAGCCCCCGTCATGGAAGAAAAGGCTTTGCCCGCCGTGCCGGCGTCCGCTTCGGAATTGCCCGCTGTTCTGACTTCCGGTGTCGAGAATTCGGAAGAGTGCGCCCACGCCGACAGTGAAATCTGTTTTCGGGACAGCCATATGTCAGCGGCCAATCAAAGCGTCACCATGCGCAATGTGAAAGGGAACTCCCCGGCGGCTCTTCACCAGTACATGGACAACAAGGCCGTCTTGGAGATCATCAGGAAAATTATCTTGGGCGACCTGCCCGGAGGGCTGCATGAAACATTTGGATATCAAATTGAGATAAAGCCGGACAGCCGTTTCATGGAAGATTTGGGCTTTCGGGAGCCTCAATTCCGTCAATTAGAAAAATATCTGAACGAAATGTTTCGGCATGACTATGTTGACGAATGCTTGGCCTGGGGCCTCCTCTACCAGATTCCCCGCGTCGGGGATCTGCTGGATCGTCTATGCGAGTCTTCGTTTCATTTAAGAAGCTACACCGATGATGCGGCCAGGCAGCTTTTGGATGCGGTCGCTTTCCCGGCTTCCGGGGTCGAGCATGCCGAGGAGTGCGCCTACGCCGACAGCGAAATTTGTTTTCGGGACAGCCGTGCCGCGGCGGCCAATCAAAGCGTCACCATGCGCAATGTGGAAGGGAGCTCTCCGGCGGCCATTCACCAGTATATGGACAATAAGGTGGCCTTGAAGATCATTCGGGAAATTATCCTGGGCGACCTGCCTGAGGGACTGCATAAAAAATATCGGTTCGAGATAACCGCAGACAGCCTTTTCGGGGAAGTTTTGGGCTTTCGGGAACTTCAATTCTCCCGATTGGCAGAAGTTTTAAACGAAAAATTCTGTACACGTCGCTTTGACGGTTATGGTGGCTTGCGAATTAATTATTCGTCCTTTGCCAAGGTCATTGGCGACGTCGGTGTTCTATTGGATTATCTGAAAGAAGAATCTCTTCATTTGAAATCCTATAGCGACGATGAAGCAAAACAGCTCCTGGTGGACGGGTTTTGACCATGTCTACGCTGAGAATGAAGGGTGTGCGGGTCACTTCACTGGCGGAGTTCCGCGATAATTTCGATTTCACCAACGCCAAGGATTATCTGCGGCAGGGGCGTCTTTCCCGCTGGGTCCGGGATCTGGGCGAAAATGGTCTCGCGGACGAATTGGACGAGCTGAAGGTCGCGGATTACAGCGACAAGACTTTGATGGATAATTTCATCGGCATCTTTTCACTCCCTGTCGAATCGCCTGCGCCCGAAAGCTGCGCTCCGGCGCAGCCGGACGAGCCCGGCTGCGCCGCAAAACCGGAGTATTCACAGAAAGTGAATGATATCCGTACAAAATTGGAAAATCCCGATTTTTCCGGAACGATTTCCGCTCCGCGTGGACCGCAAGTTATTGCGGGTCTGCTGGACCTTCTGCACGAGTATTACGAGAAATGGTCCGCCGCGCTGAGAAAAGCCCCCGGAAGAGCCATCTCAAGCAACAAGTGGGAGCTTTACCCGACAAATCTTGCGGAGTACTCCCCTTTCATCCGCTGCATCGAACTTTTGAACAACAAGCTGACGGGCGGGGATGACTTTCCATGGTCTGATTTGCCTCAGCGGATCACCTGGACTACGGTTTCATACCCGGAACAACGCGAGAAAACAAAAGCGATAGCGGCGTACTATGTTTGTTTTGTCGAATTCGAGTATCGGCTGGCGCATCGGCCCCGGCGGAGCGCTTCAAAATCGCGGTAAGACCGATGAAGCATCATGACGACCGTTGAGCAGGGAGAGTATATTATGTCAGCGATAGATGAATTCAAGGATAAACTTCAGACCTACTTCGATGCCGGGACTCCGATCATCTGCATCGACTCCTTCGACCGTTATTCCGTCATCGACACCTTGAACGGAGAGTTCGGCAGGGAATACGAGATCGTCCAATACCGGAACAAGGGATTTCTGACTTTCGCGAAAGACGGTGTGACTTTACCGGATTTGGATTCGACGCCGGCAGACTTGCCGAGAGCACTCAAATATTATGTAAATTACAGAGACAGGAAAGATAATTCATCCGGATCAAAACCAGGCATTCTTATTCTCAACGAGATCCAGCCCTTGCTCGACCAGATGGAATGCTGGCTGAAGTTGCAGGAATATGCGCAAAATATTCAGGAGTTCAACGACGGACTGCGCAAGGACCGTTCCTGCGACGTCCGCATCATCCTCCTTTGTTCCCGTTTCGCCCTGCCGCCGGAACTGGAACCCTTCGTGACGCTGTTGCACTTCCCCGCCCCGGACCGCGACGAGATACAGAAAATACTCCTCGATTTTCTGACCGTCCGCGGCGAGGAACCCAAGGACATCGACGCCGATTTCTATGAGGTCGTGAAAGCGCTTCAGGGCCTGACCGCCTTCGAGATCAAGGGGATCCTCGCCAAAGCCCACGCCAACGGTCCGATGATCGGCAAGGACGGGCTCGATTTCATCAATCAGGAAAAGCAACAGATCGTCCGGAAGTCCGGACTTCTGGAAATGATCCGGGTCAGGGAATCCGAACGGCTGGTGGGCATGAGCGCGCTGCGGGAATACATCCAAAGTTACAAAGCGGTTTTCGAACATATCGACCTGGCCGAACGTCATCAGGTCTCCGTCCCCAACGGGATCATGGTCTTCGGTATGCCCGGTTGCGGGAAAAGCCTTTCCGCCAAATTTGCCGCCCAGACCTACAACATGCCCCTGCTCCGTCTGGACGTCGGCAAGATGCTGGGGAAATTCATCGGCGAAAGCGAGAGCAATCTCCGCCGGGCCATCCACGCCGCAGAAGCCGCTGCGCCGTGCGTACTGTGGATCGATGAGATCGAAAAAGCCTTCGCCGGGGTGGGCGAAAACTCCGGTGCGGGCGACGTGACCACCCGTATGTTCGGCTATTTTCTCACTTGGATGCAGGAAAAGGAATCGGCCATATTCATCGTGGCGACGGCCAACAAGATCGAAAAACTGCCTCCGGAATTTTTGCGCAAGGGGCGTTTCGACGAGATATTCAAGGTGGATTTCCCCACCCGCAAAGAACGCCGGGAGATCCTCATGTCTCATGTCTTGAGCCGTTGTCCCGAAGTCGACGACATTGACTGGAATGCCGTACTGGCCGCGTTTCCCGCCGACAAGCGCGACAAATACTCCGGCGCCGACATAGAAGCCGTGGTCAAAGACGCCTTCAGGAACGTTTTTATCGAAAATCTGGAGTCCCACGGGACCCGGGAATCCTCCTACAGGCGCATCGCCACGAAAGACTTGGTCAAGTCCGCCAAAGAGGTCGTCATCAGTTACGACAAGGAACGCTATGCGGATTTGGAAAAATCCTTCAAGAAACTCGAGGCGCGGAACGCTTCCGTCTGACGAGTCCGTATCGAAATGCCCCTCAACAAGAAACAGTTGCTTCGTCTGATCCGGTTCGTGGCGGAACTGCGGAAGAACGCCTACCCCAACGCCGCCACCTTCACGCGGAAGCTCCGGGAGATGGAGCTGAACGAAAATCTTTCCATCGCCTGTTCGGAACGGACCGTCATGCGCGATCTGGACACGCTCCGGAGGGATTTCGACGCGCCCATCTCCTTTTCGCAGGAATTTAACGGCTACTTCCTCACCGATCCCTACTGGGAACTGAAAGTTCCCTTCATGAGCGACGAAATGGTGGTGGCCGCCATGCTGGGCGCCCAGCTGGCGGAAAAGATCATGCCGTCGCCCGTCAAGGAGCAGATCCGGGACGCGGTGGACAATTCCATCGCCGACAATAACTCCGAGCTTCTGGACCGGACCTACATCGAAACGCTCCTGATCGCCTCCGGCTGCAAGACCGCCGTTGATCCGGAGATTTTCGGCACGGTCTTTCGGGCTTGGCGCGAGCGGCGCGTACTTCAGCTCGTCTACCGCAAGGGCGATACGGGTGAGGTTACGGAGCGGGTCTTCGAACCCCACATCGTCGCCTGTTTCAAGGGGAACTGGTACGTCAAAGGCGTGGACCGGGCGGAGCACAAGGTGTTGGTGCTGGCGATCTTCCGCATCCGAAAAGCGGAGCTGACGCGCTTCGAATTCCGCATCCGCAAGGACATATTGGCGCAGACCCGCCGGGAGGGGCTCTTCGATTATCCCAAGATCGAAAACATCACCGTCAAGTGCGCCCCGGAGATCGCCTATTACCTGCGTGAGCAGTGCGGCGCGAAAAAGCTGGTCATCACGCCGCAGGAGGACGGTTCCCTCATAGTCGTCCTGCCCCCGTCGCCCGAGCAGGAAGCCCTGCGCTGGATCCTGGGCGAGGGCGGCAATGTGGAAGTGCTCTCTCCCCCCTGGCTCCGGGAAAAAGTCTGCGCACTTGCGAAAAAAACGGCCGAGATCAATAAAATCTGAACCGCGGAACCCTCCCCCGGCCGATGACCGCCCTTACTCCGCGCCGGGAAATTTGCCGAAAAGCGCATCCCGCAGGATCCGGCGCACGAGGGGATTGGGCAGTATCTGCGGGTTCAGTCTGCGGAAGTATGTGTCGTCCAGTGCGTTGAATCCGAGATACCGGTTGAAGTAATCGTTCAGCACTTCGCCCACCGCTCCGGAGCGGCTGACCCCGGCGCCGCAGTTGACGAAGAGCAGACGGTCCGTGTCGATCCTGCGGACGAAGTCCACGATCTCCCCGGCCATCGCCGCATCGAAAAGCACCAGCGTATGATCGAAATCTTCGACCGCGTCGTCGAAGCGCAGTTTGAGGATGTTTTCGCCGTCGACCGGGACGGCGCAGTTCGGATCCTTTTCCGCCGAGTGGCGGATGGAGATAAAATTGTTCTCCTTCCAGAACACCGAATCGGGGCACCGGTAAACGGGCAGGGGCCCGAGGCCCCACGTGTTCTCCCTGAACCACAGCTGAGACACGACTCTGATTTTCACGACGGATCACCTCCTGCCTTACTATACTCTGCCTCCGGTCCGTTTTCAAGCCGCCGTCTCCGATTTTTTGCCGGGAACGACAAAAAGAGAAGAATTTCGAAGCCGTGAGTTGAAAAAAACGCCGGGACAGGGTAAATTATAACGCTGTCAGGAGTTTTGATTTCTGCGGTCGCGGAGCCGATGAGCCGCGTCCGGATGAGAGCAACATATTTTGCAGCCGGTATCGGTTGGAAGGGAAAGTGACCATGTCGGAAAATAAATCAGAGAAAGACACCGTTCATGATGTCTTTATCAGTTATTCTTCCAAAGACAAAACCGTCACTGACGCCCTGTGCCGTTATTTGGAAGAACAGAAAATACGCTGCTGGATCGCCCCTCGGGACATCAGACCTGGGCAGAAGTATGCGCAGGCAATCGACCAGGCGATAAAGGGAGTGAAGATTTTTATTCTCGTCTGTTCGGACGATTCCCTGCGGTCGCAATGGGTGCAAATGGAAACCAATCTCGCCGTGTCCGACAAAAAAATCATCATCCCGTTCAAAATAAAAAACTGCTCCCTTGAAGACACGGGGATGAAATTATACTTGAATGATCGTCACTGGATAGATGCTGTTCTCAAGCCGGAGGAGAAATTCGGCGACCTGGCCGCCGCTGTTATCGCCTTTCTCGGGGCAAGTCCATCGGATCTCGGGGAAAGGACGTCGGATTTTCCGGAAAAACCCGGTCCGGTGACGCAATACGAATTCGACGGCGCCTCTTTTTCAAAAGAGCAAATACTGAAAATAGCCAAATTTCAGGTTTTGCTGTCTGTTTTCGTGCCGGTGCAGATACTTATGCTCGTCATGCTGCCTCTATGTCTGTATCTGTCGACTGTCGCCCCCCGCTCTTCCTGGGAGCCTGCGGTCTTTATCGTTGCCGTGATCTGCCTGCTTGTTTCCATGTTTTCGCCCTTGATCCTTTGGGGCGTCTCGAGTTTTTTACGAAAAAGACACTTTGCAGTCACGATCACATTTGTACTTTGCATGACAATTATGCTTGCATTTTACGGATGGTCTCTGCATCATGAGCTTTCTCGATTCGATCATCCGGCGAAAGGTGCGGTTGCGGCCCCTGTCTCCCAAACTTTTTCCAATACCCAGTACTGCGTCAAGGATATAAGCGCCGCGGACCTCCACGAGCGCTATCACTTTTCTGAGCACGGGGCGACGGTCGGTTTTTCCGTGTACGGGGAGAAGGTCGGTCGTTTCGGCCACTCGGGCGAGACTTTATTTAAGAATCCCGCGGACCGGCCATCGGGCGAGGCCTCCCCGGCCAAAAAACCGGCTGCGGCTCCTCCTGAACCGGCTTCGGTAGAGGCTCCCCCAGCTGAGGCCTACTCGCCTATGGGGGGACTTCTGGTGCTTCTCATTCTGATCGGCAGTCCTGTCATTCTTCTGTATGAGATAGGAAAATTGAAAAAAATACTTTGCGCCGTCGGGTTGAAAACATCGTTTTGGGGTGTGTCCAAGTCCGAGATTAGGAAATTCGCCGAAGGTTCCGACTCGCAGACCGAGCGGTAGCGGGTGCGTCGGCGTCCTTCCCCCGGTCCGGGACAAAATGCGAAGAATTTCACTGCCGGGAGTTGAAAAAAACGCCTATGCGGGTTAAATTATTCTCCGGCATGAGATTTTCCGCCGGGAACGGTTGCTCCCGCCGGGGTTTCATTCGGGAAAATGGTCAAGCCGCCCGAAGCGGCAAAAGTTCAAGAATGGAGAAGAGACTATGCATGTACTTATCGTCACCGATCTCGAAGGCGTCGGCGGGGTCCTCAACTACCCCGACTGGTGCACTCCCGCCGGGCTTCGCAACGAGGCGGGCTGCCGCTTCCTCACCGAAGAGGTGAACGCCGCCGTGGCCGGATTCTTCGCCGCGGGGGCCACCGAAGTGACCGTGGACGACGGCCACGGCTCCGGCGGCTCCATCCGGGGCGAGCTCCTCGACGGCCGGGCCGCGCTCCAGCGGGGCAGCCGGGTCCCCCCCGATCAGGATCCCTGCGACGTCCTGGCCTTCGTCGGACAGCATGCCAAGGCGGGCACCCCCAACGCCCACCTGGCTCACACCCAGACCCCCGAGGCGGTTGATTTCCGCATCAACGGCGTCTCCCTCGGCGATTTCGGCCAGATCGCCTACATCAACTACAACGACCGGAACATCCCCACCATCTTCGCCGCAGGCGACCTGGCGCTGACCAAGGAAGCGAAGGAACTCGTTCCCGGCATCTTCACCACCGCGGTCAAGGAGGGATTCAACCGCCCCCTCGACATGTCCTGCCCCGCGGGTGAGGTCATGGCCCGGCAGAGCGCCGCGGTCCACTATCCCCGGGCCCAGGTCCTGGCCTCGATCCGCAAGGAAGCGGGGCTCGCGTTGCAGAAGTACCTTTCCGATCCCGGAAGTTTCGCCATGAAGCCCCTGCCGGGCCCCTACCGGGCCGAGGCGGAATACCGGGCCACTTCGCCCCGGCTGATCCCCCTCGTGGGCGACCTGCCCCCCCGGCGGATCACCACTGGGCTCCACGACACCGTGGACGGCGCCTTCAGGGAGTTCTACTACTACGAATGGCGCAAACCCGATCCGGAACACCACACGTTGCTGTGAGGCTCTGCCCGGTCCCGGACCGCGGCCGCACTGTCGTGCGCCGCGGTCTTTCGGTTTTCCGGAGCTTGAAATTCGGTCCTTTACGGTGTATCTTATGAGACGGCTCACGGGGGCTTCCCGAATGACCGGAATTTTTGCGGAACCATGAAATTTTATGTAGATCGGGAACAGAAACTGCAATATCTGTTTCAGGGCATCTTTCTGGGACTTTTTCCCGGAACGCTCATAACGGCCCTGACCGCCAATCCTCTGCTGCCCGGCATGTGGCGGCCGGCGGCGGGGATCACCGTCCCCCTGCTGCTCTGGGGCGGGACCACCCTTCTCTTCAGGTCGCCTCTTTTTGCCAAAGTCCTTCTGGGCGCGGGAGCATTGCTGCACATGTTCGTCCTCTTTTTCGAAATGGCGAAAGATCCTCTGCTCGCGCTGCTCTGCGCCCTCTGCTGCATCGGGTTCTTTTTTCTTCTTTTCACCGCCCGGCTTCACCCCGCGGCGGAGCCGGGGCCGGAGCTCCGGCTCAACCGTCTGATCGGAGGCGCCGCTTCGCTGCTTGGCGTCACCATGTTCTCGCCCCTCGTTTTCCGGAATTTCACCCTGATCTCCCTGATGCTGCCTCTGCCGCTCATAACGGTGCTTTACCTGTTTTGTGACTACTGGGGAAATTTCGTCGTCCCGGAATGGAAAGGCAGATTGTGTTTTCTCTTTTTCGCCGCGTCGGCGGCAAGTTTTCCTCTGGCCCTCACGGACAATATTGTGCTGCCTGCTTTTGCCGCCGCTGCCGGCTGTTTCCTTCTCGCTTTCTTCCGCAAAAACAGCCCGTTGATCGCCTCGGGGAGTTTCATCCGCCACCCGGGCAGGTGTCTGGCGCTGACCTTTCTGCTGCTCTGCGCCGCGGGGACGCTTCTTTTGCGCACCCCCGCCGCCGCGCCGAAAATCAAGGTCATCGACGCGGCCTTCACCGCCGTCAGCGCCGTCTGCGTCACCGGGCTTTCCACGGTGGACATTTCGAAAGATCTGACCCTTACCGGGAAGATCTTTCTGCTGATCCTCATTCAGGCGGGCGGACTGGGCATCATGACCGTTACCGCCGTGCTGCTCCACG
>JAFTDL010000247.1 GCA_017454215.1 Lentisphaeria bacterium
AGGCTTTTGAGCGGGCTGTGCCTGCTCGTCATCCTCGTCCTCGCCTCGTGCGCCACATCGCGGGATTCCCTTGCGGCGGTCCGTTCGCGCGGTGTCCTGCTGGTCGGCGCGACCGGAGATTACCGCCCGATGTCCTATCTGGAACCGGAAACGGGCAAGTATGTCGGGTTCGATACCGAACTGGCCGAAGACCTGGCGGCGGAGCTCGGCGTACGGCTGGAGTTCGTGCCGACCACCTGGCCGACGCTGATGGACGACACGCTGGCCGGGAAATTCGACCTCGCCGTCTGCGGCATCACGATCACATCCGCGCGGAAGGAACTGGCGCTGATGTCCGACGGCTACCTCGGAAACGGCAAAACGGTCCTGTGCCGCGCCGAAGACGCGGACAAGTTCACCAGTCTGGAGGCGATCGACCGCCCGGAGGTCCGCGTGATGGAGAATCCCGGCGGACTCAATGAGAAGTTCGCGCGGGCGAATCTGCCGCACGCCGCGCTGATCATCCATCCGGTGAACGAGGAGATCCCGGGGCTGGTCGCGTCGGGCCGGGCGGACGTGATGATCACGGAGATCCTGGAGGCGGAGTATTATGTGAGTCAGGACCCGAGGCTGGCCGCGCCGCTGCTGAACGCTCCCTTCACGCGGGGCGAACTCGGCTTCCTGCTGCCGCCGGACAGCGAGCCGCTTCTGGAGTACGTGAACGCCTTCATCGCGAAGGAACGCGAATCCGGCCGTCTCGACGAGCTCGCCGAAATCTATCTGCGGGGCCGCCGCCCATGAACCTCGATCCGAACTCGAAGATCGAGGTCCTCCGGGCCGAATCCGAATGGCAGCGGGCCGGCGCGTATTCCGTCCGCATCCAGGGCATGAACCGCCAGCACCATATCCCCCTGCGGGAGGAATTCGACGAGCACGACGGCGACGGCACGCGGTACATCGTGCTGCTGGACGACGGCTACCCCGTGGCGACCTGCCGTTTTTACGAAATCGGCGCGGGCAGCGTGGCGCTGGGCCGCGTGGTCGTCCTGCCCGAATATCGCGGACGCGGGCTCGGCAGAATGGTCGTGGAGGAGGCCGAACGCTGGATCGATGAACTCGGCTTCCGCGTGGTCGTGATCGACAGCCTGACCGTCGCGGTCCCGTTCTATGAAAAGCTCGGCTACGTGTCTGTGGACGGCAGCATGGTGAAAAGCGGCTCCTTCGACTGCATCCGGATGCGCAAGCGCATCGTGCGGAAATGATTCGAGGGTATCTCTATTTATTCGGGCGGATGGATTTTCGGCAGATGAGCAAAAAAAGCCTATGCAGAAAGATTTGAGCGTGGCTACCTGAAAACGTAACCACCGAAAATTTTTCCAATCGGATTTTGCTCAGATACGAAAAGCCGCCGAACATAATAAATAGAGGTGCCCTGGAGGCGACCTCACCTCAAAAAAACGACTGCCGCTCAATCCCCCGCGACTTCGTTTCTGATCCTGTCCCAATCCGCCTTGCGGAGCAATTCCGGGATGTTTCGATAAAGGGTTTTATGATGCCCGTATTCCGGCTCCATGAGCTCGGAAACCGCCTGCTCCACGGTCCAGCCATCGAAAACGATCCGGCAGGCGGCAACCGCTGCGCCCGTCCGATCGCTCCCGTGCCGGCAGTGGATGAGAATGGGTTTCGGCGCGCTTTTCACGGTTTGCAGGATACGAACGAGGTCGTCTTCCGTGATGCTCCCGGCGGAAAGCGGAATGTCATACCGCACGATTTCCAGCGTCCCGACCTCGTCTGAATCGTCGTGAAAGTCCCGCAGGTTCAGCACGCTTCGAATCCCCTCGACCGTGGCCATGCAGGCAAATTCGTCCGCGCTCGGCTGCCCGGACCGGTAGATGTCCTCATTGACCTTGTGGAAGTTCTTCGGGTACGCAGAGCCGACGCCGTTTCGCGTCGCCGCCGACTGACAGGAATTCAGGGAAAAGACCAGGCCAAGCAGACAGATCAGAAGGCCGAATCCCGTAAAAAAATGTTTTCTTATTCCGTGCATCTTTCGTTTCCATTTGCTTTGCCTGGTTCAAAAACAATATACGTGCCGTTTCCCCAAAAGACAAGCCGAATCGGTCTTTTTTAATCGACTTTTCCGATTCATTTCGTGACTGCGCTAAAAAATCAGTTTGTTTTGTGGCGGTCGCGGACTTGAAAAAAGCCATCGGAGAATTATTTTATAGCAAAGAAAGATTCGCATGCGGCGGCTCTTTCCGGCGAACAACCAAAACACTGTCTAAAAACGAACGGACAGCCCCCTTTTTTCCGGGGATAAAAACAGAAAGGATGAGTACCGGCCATGAAAATCGGATGCGTCAAAGAGATCAAGAACAATGAATTTCGTGTCGGACTCACGCCGGACAACGTCCGGGATTATGTCGCAGCCGGGCATCATGTGTACATGGAGCGTGGCGCGGGCGTCGGCTCCGGGTTCTCCGACAACGAATACGTGGACGCCGGAGCAAGCCTGATCGACAACGCGGCCGACGTGTGGCATCTGGTCGACATGATGATCAAGGTCAAAGAACCGCTCCCCGGCGAATACGGATTGTTCCACGAGGGGCTGATCCTCTACACCTACCTGCACCTCGCCGCCGACAAGGAGCAGACCGACGCCCTGCTGGCCGGAAAGGTCAAGGCCGTCGCCTACGAGACGATCCAGGAAGCCGACCGCTCCCTGCCCTGCCTCGCCCCGATGTCCCAGATCGCCGGCCGCCTCTCCATCCAGGAAGGCGCCAAGTACCTGGAAAAGCGATTCGGCGGGGAAGGCATCCTGCTGGCTGGCGTTCCCGGCACCCCCAAGGCCAATGTCGTGATCCTCGGCGGCGGCACGGTCGGCATGAACGCCTGCAAGATCGCCGTCGGTATGGGTGCGAACGTCACCATCCTGGATATCAGCCTGAAACGCCTGGAGGAACTGGACAACATGTTCGGCGCCCATATCCAGACCCTCGTCTCCAATGACTCGAACGTCGAGCGCGTGCTGAAGGACGCGGACCTGGTCATCGGCTCCGTGCTGATCCCCGGCGGCTCCACCCCGAAGCTCTTCAAGAAAAAATACCTGCCCGAAATGAAGGACGGCGCTGTCTTCGTGGACGTTGCCATCGACCAGGGCGGCTGCGGCGAAAGCTCCCATGTCACCACCCATGATGATCCCGTCTTCATCGAAGGCGGCGTGGTCCACTACTGCGTCGGCAACATGCCCGGCGCCGTTCCGCGCACCAGCACCATCGCCCTGACCAACGCCACCGTCAGGTACGGCCTGGAAATCGCTGCCGCCGGCCTTGAGGAGGCGTGTAAAAAGAGTGAGGTCATCCGCTCCGGTGTCAACACCTACGGCGGCAAACTGACGAACAAAAACGTCGCTCTCGCCCACAACTACGAATATACCGACCTGCTTGAACTGATATAATTTATTCCCGGAAGATTCCACCGAAGGGGTTAAGGGGGCGATCGAAAAGCCCCCTTATTCTATGAACATGGATTTTGAATCTCTCAATCTGATCCCGCCAATTTTAAAAAACATCCATAAATCGGGGTATGAAACGCCTACCCCGATTCAGTCTGCTACGATTCCCCTGGTCCTTTCTGGAAAGGACGTCCTCGGCTGCGCCCAGACCGGCACCGGCAAAACCGCGGCCTTTGCCCTGCCGATCCTCCAGCTTCTGCATGAGAACACGCCCCGCAGGAACGCGAAGGTCATCCGCTCCCTGATCCTCTCTCCCACCCGGGAACTGGCCATGCAGACCTGGGAGAATTTCCAGCTCTACGGCAAAGGCCTGGGCATCGACAGCGCCGTCATTTTCGGCGGTGTCGGCCAGGGCAGCCAGGCGGAAGCCCTCCATCGCGGCGCGGATATTGTCGTCGCCTGTCCCGGCCGCCTGCTGGACCTGATGGGCCAGGGACTCGTCCGCCTGGACTGGGTCGAGATCTTCGTTCTGGACGAGGCCGACCGTATGCTCGACATGGGCTTCATCCATGACGTGCGGAAGATTGTCCGCTGCCTGCCGGATGAGCGCCAGACCCTCCTCTTCTCCGCGACCATGCCGCCGGAGGTGGAAAAGCTGGCCCTGGACCTGCTCACCGATCCCGAGAACATCAAGGTCGATCCCGTGACCTCCACCGTCGAGGCTATCGACCAGTGCCTGTACTATGTGGACAAGGTGAACAAAAAACACCTGCTCGCGCAGCTCCTTTCCAGTCCGGACGTTGAAAGCGCCCTGGTATTCTCCCGCACGAAGCACGGTGTGGACCGCATCGTCCGGGACCTGAAACGCAAAGGCATCGAAGCCGCAGGCGTCCACGGCGACAAGAGCCAGAACACCCGGCAGACCGCCCTGAACCGGTTC
>JAFTDL010000248.1 GCA_017454215.1 Lentisphaeria bacterium
AGTTTTTTTCTCTCCCCGGACCCCTCTCTTTTTTCAAGAAAAACGGGGTGTTTTGGGAATGTGACGGATAGGCCGTTTCGGGAATGGCGGAGCCGGTTTGAGGCGGAGACGGGCAGGCGAGATCAAGAAAGACGGTCATTTGACGAAATGACGACTTGATTGTGACGGAGTGACGGCATCGCGGTCGTTTTGTAGCGCTCTTTTTGGGGGAAACGGGGGAGCATGATGTCAACGGGGATCCCGAAATTCCGCCCGTTTATCATGACGGCAGGACCTGGGAAAAACCTTATTATTTCTACAACCGCCGCCATGCCGGTGGCGCCGGGTTGACCATGCGCTGTTTCGCGCCGTCAGCCGCCTGTTCGAACCGGTCCGCATTGTCCGTATCGTCCGCTTTTCCCGTTGACGCGCCCGTGCTGGGAACGGCGCGTTTGCAAAAAAGGTTGCAAAAGGGGTGAGTTTCGGATTTGACATTGTTTTTTTCAACGCTATATTACAGACGGTCTGTTGTATGCATTACAGGAAAAAGGTTTTGTTTTATGCCTGAACAGGTATCCGTTTTCAAGGTCCGGTACATTTTTTTCTTTGCGGCGGTGCTGCTCGCGTTTCTTGCCGTCGCCAGTTTTTCGCCGCAGGATGCCGCCCTGCTTGCCGGCGGGATCGACGGCGTCCCAAGGAACTGGATCGGCAAACTCGGCGCCGTCTTCGGCTTGTGTCTCTTTCATCTTTTCGGCGTCGCCGCTTACGCCGTCCCCGTCCTCGCGCTGGTGCGCCTCGTCCGCCTGCCCGCGCCCGGAGCAGGGAAGTTTTCGGCCTTTCTCGGCGGCAGCTTTCTCATCCTCTCCGGACTGATCCTGCTTTTCGGTCTGAATCCCGAGATGTTCGCCTCGCTCTGCGACCGTCTCGGACTGGGAAGGGCCCAGACGCCGGCTCTGGCCCTGTCGGGCGGCGTCATCGGACAGGTGCTGGCCGCTCCCGCATATCCCCCCTATGAACTGGCCGAGGGCGTCCTCCGCAATTTCATCGGAGCCGTCGGGACCATGATCTTCGGCTGGGCCCTCCTCACCGGCGGCGCGGTGATCATTTACGTTTCGGACTGGCACAGATTCATCATGGACCACATCACTCTGCCCGAAGCGCCTTCCCGCCGTCCGGCGGCGCATGAGAGGATCGTTCCCGGCGAAGATGAGGAGATCTTCGAGGGCCCCGAAAAAAATTCTCCGCCCGCGGAGAGTTCTCCCCGTTCCCGTCTGGCGAGCATGCTCAGAAAAGTGGAATCCGAACAGAAGGAACAGGAAATGCCGCCCCCGTCCGAAGAGAATACCGCCGGAGAGGAGCCCGGCGGCGAGGACGTGCTTTTCGATCCGAAACTCGAAGCCTTCGAAGAGGATCCCGGGGAAGCGCCCGCGTCCGGACCGGCTGAAAAAAGCGCTCCCGCTCTCCCCGGTCCGTCGGCGGGAAAGGCCGCAGCACCCGCCCGGGTGGCCGACGTGGGCAGGACCGTGGTCGAAGCCGGAGAACGCGCCGCCGCCGTCGAACGGCCCGTTTATGTCCTGCCGCCCGTGACCATGCTGGGCAAGGGAACGGATGTCTCCGGCGAGACCCTCGACAACATAAAGAAGACCATGCTGATACTTCAGCGCACCCTCGACAGTTTCAAAGTCCCCGGCGAGGTGGTGGGCTACGTCTCCGGGCCCCGTATCACCCGTTACGAGATCAGTCTTGCCGAGGGCGTCAACGTCAAGAAGGTCGAGACCATTTCGAACAACATTCTGATGAATCTCGAAGCGCCGAGCATCCGTGTGCTGGCGCCCATTCCCGGACGGAACGTGGTGGGCATCGAAGTGCCCAACACCAAGAGCGAAGCCGTTTTCATGCGCAGCGTCATGGAGACGGAAGAGTGGGAAAAGAGCAAGGGCATCCCCGTCGTTCTGGGAAAAAACATCGCCGGAACGCCTACCGTCATCGATCTGGCCAAGGCGCCCCACCTGCTCATCGCCGGCTCCACCGGTTCCGGAAAGAGCGTCTGCATGAACACGCTCATCATGAGTCTGCTTTTCAGGTTCAACCCCGAGGAGCTGCGCCTCATCATGGTGGACCCCAAACGCGTCGAGTTCGAGGACTACCGCCGTCTGCCGCACCTCATCACTCCCGTGATCAACGACGCGAAAAAGGTCCCCATCGCTCTGCGCTGGGCCGTGACCGAAATGGAGAACCGCTACAAGATCCTCGCCTCCGCCGGCGTGAAGAAGCTGGCGGAGTTCAACGCGCTGTCGAAAAACGGCGAACCCATCAGAAACAGCGACGGCGAGATCATCGAGGATAATTTCGGGAACCGGATATCGCACATTCCCATACTGATCGTCATCATCGACGAGCTGGCCGAACTGCGCATGCAGGACTCCTGGAAGGACTCCGAAACCTACATCGCCCGCATCGCCCAGCTGGGACGCGCCGCGGGCGTTCATATCGTGGTGGCGACTCAGCGGCCCTCCACCGACATCATCACGGGTTTCATCAAGGCCAATCTGCCCACCCGCATCGCGTTCCGCGTGCTGCAGCAGGTCGACAGCCGCGTCATCCTCGATATGCCCGGCGCGGAAAATCTGCTGGGCTACGGCGACATGCTCGCCCTGCTGCCCGGAACCTTCGGACTTGAGCGCATTCAGGGCGCTCTGGTGGACGACAAGGACATCAAGGCCATCGTCAAGTTCGTTTCGGACCAGCGGCCCCAGAACTTCGACGAGTCCGTCGTCGCCGAGGAGGAAGATGCGGAGGAGCTCGGCGAAGGTGAATATGACCGTCCCGCCCGGGGCGGCAGGGGAAGCGCGGACGACGACGACGATGTCTTCGACGACATGGACAAGGCCGAGATCGCGCCGCTGGTCAAAAAGTACATGCAGCCGGGAGACGACGAGACCATGCGCCGGGCGCTGGAGGTGGTGATCCTCGACCGCAAGGCCAGCACAAGCTACATCCAGCGGCGGCTGAAGATCGGTTACAACCGGGCCGCCGAGATCATGGACCTCATGGAGGAGCGGGGCATCGTGGGTCCGCCCTCCGGCAGCGGCAGCAAGCGCGAGATCCTTATTTTTGACGGAATGGAAATAAACGAACAGGGGAGCGGATACAATGGCTGATGCAAGACAGGACGATCCGGATCTTTTCGGCGAGCGGCCGGGATCGGACGAAACGCTGGTGAACACCGAACCGGGAGAAATTTCGGAGACGCCGCAGATTTCTCCGCCGCGCCCCGCTCCCGACGGCGAATTCACCGCCGACGTCTCCGCCGCGGGGGATTATCTGCGCCGCCGGCGTCAGGAACTGGGACTCGATATTCAGACCGTGGCTGCCGAGACCCGGCTCAAACCCCGCCTCATCGAGGCCATCGAAGCCGGGCGTCTCGAGGATCTTCCCCAGCCTGTGTATCCTGTTTACATCGCCGTCTGCGTGAAAAAACTCGGCATGCTGTACAAAGTCGACGCCGGCGCCATCGAGAAGATCACCGCGGGGATCAAGGAGCGCATCCTGCGCCAGTCTCCGGACGACGTGAGCAAGTCCTGTTACGGTCACGAGGTCAGCGAAGAAAGCAAAAGGCGTGAACACCGGCTGCTGGCGGTCCTGCTCACGCTGATGTTTGCGGTGGTGCTGGTCGTGGCGGCGGCGGCGGTTTTTCTGCTGCTGATGTTTTTCCGCGAGCCGGATCCGGCGCTGACGGAGCCCTTCGACAAGAAAAGTCTTGTCGAGATCCAGCCCGAAGTGAAACTCAACGTCACCCCGCTTCCGGTGGTGGAGTGACGGCCGGAGACCTCAAAAATTTGTCAAAACGTCAAAGAGATGCTATATTGTTAGTATGACGAAAAAAATTTTGCTGATAAACGGTCCGAATCTTCAGCTTCTGGGCGTCCGGGAGCCGGAGATATACGGAGTTGAGACCCTTCCCGGGATCGTCGCCGATCTCCGGAAGGAGGCCGCGCTGCTGGGCTTCGAACTGGAGGATTTTCAATCCAACAGCGAGGGCGCTCTGGTGGACAGGATCGGAGAAGCGCTCTCTTCGGGAGTCGACGGCATCATCATCAACCCCGCGGCGTATACGCATACTTCGGTCGCTTTGCGCGATGCGCTGGCCGCCGTGGCGCTTCCCGCCGTCGAGGTGCATTTGAGCAATATTGCAGGAAGGGAGGATTTCCGGCGCCGGTCCTACACGGCGGAAAAATGCATAGGAGTCATTTCCGGCTTCGGGGCGCTTTCTTATAAACTGGCGCTCCGGGCGCTGGCCGAACATCTGGCCTCCGCGGGAAAATAAGTTCCAAATCGTCTGTAAAAGAATCAAAACAGGAAAGAGCACAGAAAATGATGAAAATAGAGGAAATCGAATCTCTGGCGCGCATGATGAACGAGTACGATCTGAGCGAATTCAAGATCGAGATCGAAGGCTGCAACCTCTGCATCCGCCGCGGAACGGCCAAGGCCGCTTCTCCGGTCGTCGTGGCTCCCGCCATCGCCGCTCCCGCCGCCGCTCCGGCCCCCGTTCAGGAAAGCGCCTCCGCCGCGAGTGCCTCCGCTTCTTCCTCCGCCTCCTCCGGCACCGAGACCATCGATTCGCCTCTGGTCGGCACCTTCTACCGCGCCGCCAGTCCCGAAGCCGCGCCCTATGTCAACGTGGGCGACCGGGTCACTCCCGACACCGTCGTGGCCATCATCGAGGCCATGAAGGTCATGAA
>JAFTDL010000249.1 GCA_017454215.1 Lentisphaeria bacterium
CCAGTCCAGTCTGCTGGAATGCATGTCCGAATCGGCCATCACCATCGACGGCAGACGGCACGTGCTGCCGAAACCCTTCTTCGTCATCGCCACCCAGAATCCGGGGGACTATCAGGGCACTTATCCCCTGCCGGAACCCCAGCTCGACCGCTTTCTCATGCGCCTGAGCATCGGCTACCCCTCGCCCGAGGCGGAAAAGGAGATCCTCGACAGCCAAATGACCGGGAACGTGCTGAGCCGCATTTCCTATGTGATCCGCAGCAACGACGTGCTGCGCTGTCAGGCGCTGGTGCGGCAGGTGACGGTCTCGGACGCCATCAAGGAGTACATCATAGCCATCGCCAATGCCGCAAGACACCACGAGGCGCTGGTCAACGGGATCAGTCCCCGGGCGACGCTGGCGCTGATGCGCTCCTGCCAGAGCCTCGCCGCCTACAACGGCAGAAATTACGTCACGCCGCAGGACGTGCGCGCCATGCTCGAGCCGGTGTTCGGCCACCGTCTCAGCCTGAAACTCAAGGCCCGGGCCCGGATGCAGAGCGTGGAGGACCTCCTTGAAAAGATCGCAGGATCCGTCAAACTCAAAAACGAGGACAGGATCTGATGGGATTCGTCGCGCTCCCCACTCCGCGGGGACTGCTGCTGCTGTTCCTTGCCGCCGCAGCGGCGGCGGTCGCCTGGGTGAACGCCGGATTGATCACCGCGTTCACGGCGGCTCTGCTCTGCGCGGTCGTGCTGTCGGGATTCCTCATGGCCCAGCTCCCCTTTGCCGGACTGCGGCTCGAACGCCGTTTTCCGCGGGACGGCAGCTGCGGCGAGGCGCTGTACTTCGACATCGCCGTTCACAACCGCCTGCCGGTGTTCCGTCAGAGCTGCGTGCTGACCGAAAATCATCCCTTCTGCCTTTCGGAGCAAAGCGCCTTCGTCATTCCGCCCCTCGGTCCCCGGGAGACCTTTTCGGCGACGTGCCGCGTCAAAGCCGAAAAACGCGGCGTGTATTTTCTTGAGAAAGTCTGTCTCACATCGGGGGATCCGCTGGGACTTTTCCGCAAAAAGAAGTGTTTTCACCTGCCGGCCCAGGTGGAGATACATCCCAGGATCATGCCGGTCGAATCCCTCGCCGCCGTCAGCAAAAGCGGCGGACTGTCCGACCCCGAGGGCAGAAATCAGGGCCGTGCCGGCAGCGGCGCGGAGTTTTTCGGCGTCCGTCCCTACCGCATCGGCGACGAGGTGCGGCACATCCACTGGAAGGCCACGGCCGCCAAGGGCCGACTGATGGTCAAGGAGTTCGAAGCCTCCGCCGTGGATCAGATCGTGATCCTGCTGGATACCGAAAAGAGATCCGCAAGCCGGGAACCCGGCGGCAGCAACTTCGAATTCCTCGTCTCCTGCGCCGCCTCCATCACGGAATATCTGGGAAAAAAATACTGCCATCTGCGTTTCGCCGCCGCCGGAAAGGACGGCAGTCTGCTCCACCTGACGGGAGACGCTTCGTCCGTCAGAAAAAAGATCGAACGGGTCCTGCTGGATCTGCAGGAGTCGGACTTGGCTTATTCCCTTGTGCTGGAAGCCGTTGCGGAAACAGTTCCTCCCCGCAGCATCGTCTATTTTCTGAGCATGTCCGCCCGGGCGGTGCCGGATTTCATCGGCATCCTCGAAGAACAGGACTGCACCTGTTTCTGGATCTTCGCGCCCCCGGAGAACTTCCCCGTGACCGAACCGGACAAACCCCGGATCGTCGACAGAACAAAGGTCAGAGCCTCCCTGCCCGCGCACTGCATGCCCGACATCGCCGATTTCGCCACCGGTCCGGAAATTCTGGAAAGCAGGAACGGCCATGAGAAAATTTAGTCCGAATTTCATCAGAAGACTTTTTCCCGCTTCCGGGAACGGAAAAAACGCCCTGCTCATCGACACCTCGCACATGCAGAAAAAGGCGCAGGGCAACAGCTGTCATTTTCTCTTCGTCCTGCTTTACGGACTGGCCGTCGCGGCCGCGCTGTGGCAGCACGGTTCGCCGCTTTTCACGCTGGGCGCGCTTCTTCTGCTGCTGCCGGCGGCGTTCCTCGTGTACGTTCCCTACCGGGTCACGGATATTCTGCTGCGGCGGATGCTCGCCGGTCTGATCTTCATCGGCAGCTGTTTGTGGATGGTGTACCGTCTGGGCAAGGGCGTTGTTCCCGATCTCGTTTTTGTCGAAGGACTTATTCTGTGCGGTTCTGCGTTTTTCATCAACTGTTCCGGGCGGGACTACGCCTACATGTCCCTCATCAGTCTGCTGCTCATCATTTATGCGGGTCTCGTTCCGCGCGGACTGCTGCTCTATCTGATCCCCGGCGCAGTCGGCTGTCTGCTCGTTTCCTTTGCCGTCCTGCGGACACGGGCGTTCTGCGGCACGCGGAAGGCGGTGCCGTCGGGACCGCGCACCCCCCTGCGGAACATCGGGCGCACCTGGCACTTTTATCTGCTGCAGCTCCTTCTGGCCGTCCCGTTGTTTCCCGTCGTTTTCAGCCTGTTCCCCCTGCAGGAGACCGGCCGGGAGGGACTTCTGGAAGTCTCCTTCGCGACCTCCCGGACTTCCGTCATGCCGCCGGATCTCAAAAAGTGGCTGCTGCAGGACAGGGTATTCATTCCCGGCAGACACGCGAAGCTTCTGTTTTCGGGAGATGCCCCCGACGTTCCCGGCGGCGAGGGAGAAAAGAAGATATTCTCGAATCTCCCCGGCTGGGAAGAGGGCAGCGGACGAAGCGCGCCGCCGGGCAGAGACCTGGTATTCACCGCGGTCATGCCGGTGAAACTCTATCACCTGGGGACCCTTTACGACGTGTACGACGGAAAAAAATGGACGACTTCGCAGGAATTCGCCCAAAGCAAGCCTCTTTCGCGCCGCAGGGGCGGAACGAGCCGCCCCTTCATCATCGAGAGCCGATACGTCCTTCAGAAGTGGATATCTCCCAATTTGTACGCTCCGTTTCAGCCCGTCGACTTCGTGAAAAATCTGGATCCGGACATCACTCCGGAAAAGATACGGAACCGCGCGAAATACAAGATCCGGCAGAGCGCCTTCAATGCGGTGCTGGTGCCGGAAAAGGCCTATCCGGATCTGCCCTTCAGCTACTCGGCGCGCAGTCTTCTGCAGGTCCCCGTCATACCGCCGCCGCCCGGTCAAAAACCCTCCCCGCAAATAACCGCTCCCCAGGTTTACGCTTCGGCGCAGGAATACTTTGCCCGGATCACCGAAAAGGAGAATCTCCGGCGTGAGAAGGAACGCATCGCCGCCGAAAAGCGCGCCGCCGCCAAACGCGCCGCGGAAGAAAAACGCGCCGCCGCAAAACGGGCCGCCGAAAAACGGAAAAAAAATGTCAGAGGCGTGCAAAAAGGCATTGCAGGGAAACCCGCCGCCGGCAGGACTGCGGCGAAGAAGCCGGCCGTAAAAAAGCCTCCGGTGAAAAAAGCGGTCGTCCGCAGGCCGGTGAAGCCGCCGCGGCCCGTCGTCGATCCCGCGTGGAGGCTCCCGCTGCCCCCCGCTCATTTTCTCAGGCTGCCCGAAACTCTCTCTCCGCGCATAGCGGAGCTGGCGAAGAACATCACGAAAAACGTGCATACGCCCTATGAAAAGGCCGTCGCCCTGCGGGATTTTCTGCGCAATAATTACAAATACAAACTGTACGCCGCCCCGACGCCCTCCGGCAAGGAGAGCGTGGAGTATTTTCTCTTCGAGCTCAAGGAGGGCCATTGCGAATATTTCGCCGCCGCCCTGACGGTGCTGGCCCGCTGTGCCGGTCTGCCCGCCCGGGCGGCCGCGGGATTTTCGCCCGGCAACTACAACGCCCTGACCCGGAAGATCGAAGTTTACGAGTACCACGCCCACGCATGGACACAGATCTTCATCGCCAACACCGGCTGGCTGACCTTCGACGCCGTTCCGCCGGGGGAGATCGTTTCGGAGACGACGCCCGCCGGACTGGGACGCTTCCGCGATCCCTTCGGCGAAGAGTGGCGCGTCATGCCGCCGGAAATGACCCGGCACACGCTGCAGTACGTTCAGAAGAAAATGCAGGAGGAGGCAGCGCTGCGCGAAGCGGACCGGCTGAGACGCGAGGAACGCCGAAAGAAACAGCAGGAGGTCCGGCTCGATCCTGCGAAGAAACCGGTTCGGAAAAAAGACCTGAAAAAAGTCCCCGCAAAGGCCCGGCAGGTCAGACCGACCGGATTGAAAGAGCGTATCCGCAGGTACATCGACGACTGCAAGGAAAAGCTCCGGGAAAAAGTCCTCCGTCTGCTCGCCGTGCCGGAAGTGCGGAATGCCGTCATCGTTTCCGTCATCGCCGGGATCGTCGTCGTGCTGTCTTTCCGCAGAACGCTCAGGCTGCTGAAGCATCTTTTCCACCGCGAACGTTCGAAAAGGCTGCTGGTCCGCGCCCGGCTCATCCGGGAGAAAGATCCCGCGCAGAGCGTCCTCTGTCTCTACCGGGCGGTGCGGCTGCTGCTGATCCTTTCCGGAATGGAGCGCCGAAGGAATACGGAGCTGATCGCCTACGCCGGAGAAGTGCGGGGAAAATATGCCGCGCTCCTGCGGAAGAAACAGGCGGCGGAGCCGTCACGGTGCGCCGAAAAAGGCCGGCGGCTGGAGAAAGATCTGCGTCTGGTCTTCGATCTCTTTTATTCCCTCGAATACGGCAGTTGTCCCTGTTCGGCGGCCGACGCCGCAAAATGCGCTCAAGCCGCGGAGAGGATCCGCGCCGCGCTGAAGGAACTGCTCCCCGATTCGCTCCTGCCATGAGTATTTGACCGTGTCATCTTCCGGTCCGGGAAAGCGTGTTCCGGCATTTTTTTGCGCAATTTCCCGATTTGACGGTTGCAAAAGAGCGAACAGAGAGTATATTGAGAATTGTTGCAGGAGTCCATCGCAAACATCCGGCAGTCGGAGAAAGGAAAATCTGTCATGAAAAAAAGTCTCTTGAGCATGCTGCTGCCGGCGGCAATGCTGTTTTCGGCCGCCGCGGTCGCGGATAACGACATCGATATTCCCATCAACGGGGATTTCCGGGGTTCGCCCTCGGGATACTCGCCCGCGCCGGGCTGGACCCTCACCGCGGGCGGGGGGAGCGCACGCATCCTGCCGACGACCGACGCCGACGATTTCATGCTCGAACTTATCGCGGCTCCCGCCCAGCCGCAGTCGGTGGTTTCAGATACCTACCAGCTCACGGGGAACACCATCAAGCTGGAGCTCAAAGTCAACGGCGCGGGGACCGCGGCCTTCGGCTATCAGCTGCTCGACGCCACCCGCACCCGGGTGCTCGCCGCCGATCAGCAGGCCGTCCAGCTGACCGCCTACGACCAGAAGATCAAGCGCTATTTCACGCTGGGCGCCCAGACCGGCTGGATCCGCATCACGCTGACCGCGGGCAACGGCTCCACGGCCCGGTTCCGGGATGTTGACGCCGATATCGTCTTCGGCGCAGCGGTCCCCGCTCAGCCCGTCGCCGCTCCCGGAGCCATAGCCG
>JAFTDL010000250.1 GCA_017454215.1 Lentisphaeria bacterium
CAGGACTACGACGCCAAGATCGCTCAGATCGAAAAGGGCGGCGGGGACAAAGAAAAGGCCAAGGAGGCCGTTGCCGCGCTGGAAAACGCCCGGTCCGCCGAACAGATGGCGTACACCGTTTCCGGACGGGTCGGACGTCTGCTCGAACCGGTCTTCCGTCCCATCGGATTCGACTGGCGGCTCGCCACGGCGAGCATCGGGGCGCTTGCCGCCAAGGAAGTTTTCGTCTCGCAGCTGGGGATCCTCTTCGCCGAAGGCAAGACCGACGAGGAATCCGTGCCGTTGCGGAAGCAACTGGTTCAGAATTACACGCCGCTGCAGGGCTTCTGCATCATGCTGTTCTGCCTGCTCACCATTCCCTGCCTCGCCACGCTGGCGGTGATCCGGAGGGAGCTGAATTCCCTGAAATTCGCCGTCGCCGAAGGTGTGGGTTTCTTCATTCTGGCCTATGTGGTGACGCTCATCGCCTATCAGGGCGGCATGGTGCTCCGCATCGGTACGGAGTTGCTCAAGTAGCGCAGAAAAAATTTTTCCGTCCGTCAGAGTTCGACGGCGAGGGCTCCCGTAAGATCGTGCAGCAGTCTGTTGAACACGGGAGCCTTTTCTTTCGTCGCGGCCATGACTTCCTCGACCGACTGCGGCGAAGCGCTGACCCCAGCCGCCATGTTGCTGATGCAGCTGATCGCGATGGTGCGGTATCCGCAATGACACGCCGCCATTGCTTCGGCGACGGTGGACATGTACACGGCGTCGGCGCCGATCGTCTTGAGAAACCGGATCTCCGCCGGGGTCTCGAAATTCGGTCCCGCCGTCTGGACGAGGACTCCGTGGCGGAGCGCGATCCCGATCCGTTCGGCGACGGAGTCGGCGATGCGGCGCAGGTCCTTGTCGTAGACATTGGTCATGTCCGGGTAGCGCGGCCCGAGAAAGTCCGCGTTCTTTCCCCTGAGAGGGGAGGGGACGAGAAAGGAGATGTGGTCCTCGACCAGCATGAAATCCCCCGGTCTGAAGTCCGGATTTATGGCCCCCGCGGCGTTGGTCAGCAGCAGGATCTTCGCCCCCAGCAGCCGGAGCAGGCGCAGAGGCATGACGGTATCCTGCACGTCGTATCCCTCGTAAAAATGGACCCGTCCCGGCATGACGACCGTGTCGACGCCCGCGATCCTGCCGAAAACGAAGCGGCCCGAGTGTCCGGGGATCGTCGGCACCGGCATGCAGGGCACATCCCCGAACCGGATCTCCGCCGTCTTTTCCATCGTTTCGACGAACCGGCCGAGGCCGGAACCGAGGGTAATGGCGATTTCCGGGCGGAAGGGGATCTTTTTCTGCAGAAAATCAAGGGCCGTTTTCAGTCTCTGTTCGAACATGGGGGGCATTCTCCTCTTTTGACGCGCATCGCGGATGCGAAAAATTTTGCATAGTCCGGATCTTCCGCCGGATCGGTGTGTCTTGTGATCCTGCGCCATTCTTCTGTCCTGCGGCGGAATTCCGGATCCAGCAGCATCGCCGCCGCGCCGGCGAGGGAGGCGTTGCCCAGCTTGACGAATCGTTCGCCGGGCAGATCCGGCAGAAGGCCCGTGTAGATGCCGTTGACGATGTCGAGGTGCTCCGAAAAGTTTCCGGCCAGATAGACTTTGTCGATGCCGGCGGGAGACACTCCCGTTTGCCGGAAAAGCACGCCGAGGGCGCTTTCGACGGCCGCTTTGGCGGTGACGAGTTCCGCCGTCCGGGCATCGGAAAGGGCAAGGTTTGCGGGCAGGGCGGGATCCTTGCGCCACTTGCCGAAATCGTCCGTGAAGCTGTTCCGTCCGGACTCCGCCAGCAGGTCGATCAGCCCCGTTCCGCAGAAGCCCGCGGGGGCGGGGATGTCGGGGTCGAGTATCCACTGCCCGCTGCGGAAACGAATGTGCCGGATGTTTCCGCCGTGGGTCGAACGAACTCCCGCGCGTTCGAAGGCCGGTCCGGCGGCGGCCGAAAGGGCCGTGAAGCTGCCGCGGTCATTGAGCACGATCTCGCAGTTCGTTCCGATGTCCATGTAAAGTTCTCTTTTTTCGCATGAACCGAAGCCCGAAACGGTCAGTCCCGCGGAGATGTCGCCGCCGATGAAGCCGCCCACGAGGTCCGCGGCGAAAACCGGTGTTTCCGCGGGGATCCCGGCAAGGCCGCAGTGTCCCGCGGTGGCGGCAAAGTGCATTTTTTCAGGCGCATACGGCGCATGGCCCATGGCGGAAGCGTCGACTCCGAAAAAGAAATGCGTCATGACGGTATTGCCCGCGACGGCTGTCTGCGAAATTTTTTCCGGGGCGGCGGTGAGGAAGCGTATCAGCGGGATCACCGTTTCGTCGATGAGCGTGTGCCTCAGTTCATCCGCGCCGCCGGGGCGGGCGGCAAAGGCGATCCGGTCGATGACGTTGTCCCCGCAGCAGGTCTGGGCGTTGATTCTTTCCGCCGTGCGGACGATCCTGCCGTTTTCGATCAGCGCGGCCGCGACATTGGTGGTCCCGAGGTCCAAGGCGACGGCGGTCCCGGAAAAGACGGGACGGAGCCGGACGGGGAGCACGATATCCGGACCATCCTGCGGGGAGGCCTGTGCCCCGCCGGCGGGAAACTCCGCGGTCCCGCGGCTGCCGAGCATGCGCACGGCACAGGCGTTGACCGTTACGGGACCGGCCGCGGAAATTTCGACGATCTTTCCGTCGATCACAAAGGTCCCGGACTTGAGCGTGATCCGGCATCTGCCGCAGCGGTTTCTGCCGCCGCACTCCATGGCGAGGGGGATGCCGCCCCGCCGGAGGGCGGCTCCGACGCTCTCCTGCTGAAAGACCGGGATGTTTTCGCCTTCGAAAAGCAGCGTCGAGACCATGATCTACTCCAGACGTATCCGCGGGTCGGCCCACGCGTAGGCCAGGTCGGTCAGCAGGTTGATGACGACGAAGAGGAAGGCGCTGAGAACGACCAGGGCTTTGAGAAGCTGAATATCCGAGTTGTACAGGGCGTCCACTCCGGCGAATCCCAGTCCGGGAATGCCGAAGAAGGACTCCAGCAGCAGACTGCCGGTGAAGAGGAAGGGCAGGGAGGCTCCCGCCCGGGTGATGATCTGAATGGCTCCGTTGCGCAGCAGATGGTATCCGTAGACCCGTGCGGGGGAAGCGCCCTTGGCGACGGCCGTCCGCAGATACTCCCTGCGCAGTTCGTCGGAGAATACCGTCCGGAAGAAGCGGACATTTGTCCCGACGCCGCAGAGGATGCCGATGGTGACGGGCAGTCCGAAGTCCCGGATGCTGCCGAAGCCCCAGAGGGGGAAAAGCTCAAGATAATATCCGAGAAACCACTGTCCGAGAATGATCGCCGTGAGATAACTCAGACTTATGCCCGCGACCGACAGCAGCACCAGCAGCCTGTCTGGCCAGCGGTTGCGGAAGGCGGTCGCAACGAGGGCGAGGGCGACGCCGAGGCTCAGTTCACCGAAAAAGATCGGGAGCATCAGCGCAAGCGAGGGGCCGATGCTGCGTTTGAATATGTCTCCGATCTTTTCCCTGGTGGTGACGGTCCTGCCGAAATCCAGCGTCAGGATCTCCCTGACGGCCAGCAGAAACTGGGAGTTGAAGGGGGATTTCTGCAGTCTGAAAACTTCGACGCCGACGACTTTGTCTCCGGGCGGAGCTGAAAAGCGGATCTCCCGCGTGTCTCTGCCGACCGGCAGTTCCGACCGTCCGGACTTGAGGCAGTCTATCACCGCCACGCCTTCGTCGGCGGGAAAGTTTCTCCTGAGAAGGACCGAAGGCGCATTGCCGCGCCACGCGGGAAAGGCTTCCGTGCGGCATCTCCTGCCGAAGAGCAGGGGCAGGTCGCCGCCCAGTTCACGGCGCAGAGCCTCGATCTCCTCGGCCCGCGCGTTCTTCCCGAGGACCGCCGCCGCCGGATCGCCGCTGCACAGATTGAAGAGGACGAAGGTGAAAAAGACCACGCCCGCGACGATCAGCACGGAGTAACCCGTGCGGCGGATGATGTATCTGACAAGCGATCTTGACATAATGACGAGACGGTCCTTCTATTTCGGCGCCCTCAGAAGCGGGAGCCCCTGCCGGGACAGCTCCTGCTGCAGTCTCTGCCAGAGCAGGGGATCCCGGTAAAAAGTTTTTATCAGCGATGACGTCGATATCCCCAGCTGCGCGGCCGTCCGGCGGGGATCGGAGGCGTTTTCCCCGAAAACATCCAGAACTCTGGCCAGCCACAGGGGATAGCCGGAGCTCGTCAGCGCGCAGGACATCCTCCCCGGCGCCTGCGCGGGAGAAATCCTGCGGGTCATGGCCAGTTCCAGCCGGAGTTTCCGCAGGGCGTTCGCGCGGTTCCTGGTCTGGCTGCGCTCGGTGCAGTCGGTCGCCGTGACGTTCCACGCGGGCAGGGACACCCGCACCGCGCTCGACGTCTTGTTGCGCTTCTGGCCGCCGGGACCGGTGCCCTTGAAGAACTCCAATTCGCAGACTGCGGAGAGTCCGGCGTCATCCAGACGCAGAATGTCATCTCTTTCCATCATGTCATTAATATTCCACACATGGAGCGCAAATGCAATCTTTTCTCCGGAAAAAATGCACGGGAATCGCCGGGATCCCTTGAAAAAACACCATTTTCAGTATAGTTTATAAAATATCCGTCCGCGGGAATACGTTAATCGCAGCGACGGAGAGAAAACGATGAGCACGACCGCTTTTCAAAAAATATTCAGGAAGGAAATATGAAGATCTTTTCAAAACTGGCCGCAGTCGCGGTGATCCTTGCGGTCGCCGCCGGAGCATGGTTCGGGTACCGCAAATTCGCCAAAAGAGAGAGTCAGGTGCAGTTCCGTACCGAGGCGATCGAAAAGGGCGATCTGATGAGCGTCATCAGTTCTTCCGGCACCGTCGAGCCCGAGGAGCTTGTCAACGTCGGCGCTCAGGTGACGGGAAAGATCATGTCCTTCGGGACCGACGCCGACGGAAAGACGGTGGATTACGGTTCGCGGGTCAAAAAAGGCATGGTCCTCGCCCGCATCGACGAAGTGCTGTACGAAGCCGAACTGCGCGAAGCCGAGGCCGGAAAAGCCAAGGCCGAGGTCGCCATTCTGAGCGCTCAGGCCGGGATCCGGCAGGCCAACGCCAAACTTGTTCTGGCCACGCTCAACTGGAACCGCGCCAGGGATCTTCATCCCAAAGGGGCGCTGTCGAAGAGCGACTACGACACCAATCAGGCCGCCTACCTTTCGGCCCAGGCCGATCTCGCCGTCGCCGAAGCCCAGCTGAAACAGGCCGAAGCCCAGCGCCAGGTCGCCGAGGCCTCCCTCGTGAAAGCCCGCAGGAATCTGAGCTACTGCGTCATCACTTCTCCCGTCGACGGCATCATCATCGACAGAAGGGTCAGCGTGGGGCAGACCGTTGTCTCAAGCATGAGCGCTTCGAGCATCTTTCTGATCGCCAACGATCTGCGCAAAATGCAGGTCTGGGTCTCGGTCAACGAGGCCGATATCGGCAGCATCCGGCCGGGGATGAAAGTGATCTTTTCGGTGGACGCCTATCCCGATACGGAGTTTGTCGGCGTCGTCCACAAGATCCGTCTCAACGCCACCATGTCGCAGAACGTGGTGACCTACGTGGTCGAAGTCACCACCGACAATTCCGACGGCAAACTTCTGCCGTATCTCACGGCCAATGTCAAGTTCGTCCGGGCCGAATGCCGGGACGTGCTGATCGTTTCCAACGCGGCTTTCCGCTACATGCCCGACGAAAAGTTCATCGATCCGGCCTTCCGCAAGGAGCTTGAGACGGAACGTAAGGATCGTTCCCGCCGGCTCTGGGTGCCCTCCGGCAAGGGACTGCTCAAACCCGTGTACGTCAAAACGGGACTCAACACCGGGATCTCCAGTCAGATCGTTTCCGGCGATGTCAAGGAGGGAACGGTCGTCGTCAACGGTCAGTCCGAGGTCGCGGCGGCAGGTCCGTCCGCAGGCGGCGCCCAGCGCAGCCCGTTCCTGCCTCAGCCTCCCCACCGCGGCAACCGCAATCAGAACCGCGCCCGCTCCGGACAGCAGGGGCGGTGAAAGAGTCTTTCGGGAGTTCCGCAAATGCCGCTTATCGAACTGCGCAATATCACCAAGAACTACTTTCTCGGTGAGATGGACGTGCCCGTGCTGAAGGGCATCACGCTGGATAGCGAACAGGGGGATTACGTCGCGCTCATGGGCGCTTCGGGGTCCGGCAAAAGTACGCTGATGAATATTCTCGGCTGTCTCGACCGCCAGACCTCGGGAGATTACTTTTTCGAGGGGGAGGAGCTGGGCCGCGCCTCGGGCGACCGCCGCGCGGTCGTGCGCAACAGAAAGATCGGTTTCGTCTTTCAGAGCTTCAATCTTCTGCCCCGGACGAGCGCCCTCGAAAACGTCATCATGCCGCTGTCTTACACGGCGGGCGACCTGTCGGCAAAGGAGTGCCGCAAACGCGGTCTGGCCGCGCTTGAAAAAGTCGGTCTCGCCGACCGCGTGGGGCATTATCCCTCGCAGCTTTCGGGCGGACAGCAGCAGCGCGTCGCCATCGCCCGGGCGCTCATCAATCATCCGCCGGTCCTCTTCGCCGACGAACCCACGGGCAACCTGGACTCTCACACCAGCGAGGAAGTCATGGCCATGTTCGGAGACCTGAACGCGCAGGGGATCACCGTGATCCTCGTGACCCACTCCCTTGAGATCGCCGGGTTTGCCAAACGGGTCGTGCGCATTTCGGACGGCGAGATCAAAGAAGATTACCGCAACGGCGGGGAGGGCGCAAAATGAGTCTGTTCAATACGGTTAAGGTCGCGCTTCGGGCGCTGATGAGAAATCCCTCCCGTGCCCTGCTGACCACTTTGGGCATCGTCATCGGCATCGCGGCGGTCATCACCATGATGGAAATAGGCAACGGTTCCTCCACCTCCATCCGGCGTTCCATCGAAAAGATGGGGGCCAATTCCGTGCTGGTCCTGCCCGGCTGGATGCGTCCCGGCGGCGTCAGTCAGGGAGCTGGAACGGCGGTTTCGCTCACTCCGGCGGATGCGGAAGCCATCGGCAGGGAGTGTCCCTCGGTGGCTCATTATTCGCCCATCGTGCGCGCCGGGAGCATTCAGGTGATTTTCGGCAACAACAACTGGATCCCCTCGCAGATGTACGGCGTAAGTCCGGATTACATGAAGATCCGCAACTGGGAGCTCGAGGAGGGGCGTTTCTTCTCCGAGCGCGAGGTGGAGCGCAACGCTCGGGTGTGCCTTGTCGGCAGCACCATCGTGCGGGAACTCTTCGGCGGCCGGTCGCCCCTCGACTGCGAAATGAGGATCCGCAATTCCACCTTCAAAGTCATCGGCGTGCTCACGACCAAGGGGGCGAATATGTTGGGAATGGTCGAGGACGACGTCGTCCTCGCGCCGTGGACGGCCATTCGCATGCGCGTCACCGGACGGCGCAGCGGCTCGGCCACGAGCACCTCGCGGACGGCGGCCTCGACACCGGGAGAACTTTTCTCCGGTTCCGGCGTCGCATTGTACCCCGAGCAGGACAGCAGTCTGACCAAGGATAAACTGCTGGTGCCGCGCTTCACCTACATCGATCAGATCCTCTTTTCGGCCGTTGCGCCCGACAAGGTGTCCGACGCGGTAAGGGAGGTCACCCGTCTTCTGCGTGAGCGTCACAGGCTCAAGGCCAATCAGGAGGATGACTTCCGAATCCGCAATTCGGCGGATTTCATGAAAATGCTGAACAACACCTCGACGGTGATGACCAATCTGCTTCTGGTCGTGGCGCTCATCTCGCTCGTCGTCGGCGGCGTCGGCATCATGAACATCATGCTCGTCTCGGTCACCGAACGGACACGTGAGATCGGTCTGCGCATGGCTGTGGGCGCCCGGTCGCGGGACATTCTCAAACAGTTCCTCATCGAATCCATCGTGCTCTGTCTTGTCGGCGGTTTCACGGGGATCGTTCTCGGGCACGGCGCGGCTCTGCTGGTCGAAAGTCAGCTGAACTGGCCCATCGAGTCCAGTCCCGGGGCCGTCGTGTCGGCGGTGATCGTTTCCGCCGCGGTCGGCGTGATCTTCGGATTCTATCCGGCGTGGAAGGCCTCGAAACTGGATCCCATCGAAGCGCTCAGATACGAATAGAGGACAGTGCCCGAAGATGCGTCGACGGATTCTTCCGTCTGAATAGAGACTTGATTTTTTCCGGAAACTGAGTATATTGTTTCTCTCAGAGGAAAAGGCTCCGGAATTCGATTTCCGGCCGGGAGACAGTTCCGGAAAATGAGGAGGCTCTGATCATGAATTTCAACGATCCACAGTATTTCTGGTGGATGATCCCCGTCGCCGTGCTGGTCGTCGTTCTGGCGTGGCGGGCGGGAAAACGGAAAAAAGAACAGCTCAAACTGCTTCTCGGCAGCGCCGCGGACGATCCCGATGCCGTGATCCTCTCGAAGGGCTTCCGGCGGTTCAGGATCTTTCTGCTTCTTGTCGTGCTGCTGCTGCTCGCAGCGGCGGCGGCCCGGCCGTACTGGACGAGCCGCATGGTGCCCTATGCCCAGTCCGGACGGGACATCATGGTGCTTTTCGACGTTTCCAAAAGCATGCTGGCGACTGACATCGCACCGTCGCGTCTGGCCCACGCCAAATACATTCTGCGGGAGCTGGTCAAAGGCGATCCGCAGGATCGTTTCGGTCTGGTCGCCTTTGCCGGAACGGCCTACACTGTGTGTCCGCTGACTTCGGATCCCGTTGCTTTCGAGCAGTACATCGACGAACTTTCGCCCGATCTCGTTCCCGTGGGCGGGACAAATCTCGAACAGGCGCTCCGGGCCGCGGCCAAAGCCTTCAAGGCCGCCGGCGGTTCCAACCGGGCCATCGTGCTGTTTACCGACGGCGACGAACTCGAAGGCGACAGCGCCAGGATCCTTTCCGATCTCAAGGCCCGCAATACGCCGCTGTTCATCGTCGGTCTCGGCGATCCGCAGGCGGGCGCGCCCGTGCCGGACGGCAACGGCGGGTTCCGCCGTGATGAGGCGGGCAAACTCGTCGTCACCAAACTTGCGGAGTCCAAACTCATCCGTTCTGCCGAAGCCACGGGCGGCATGTATATCCGCAGCACCGTCACCGATACCGGCCTTGCCGCGCTGGAGCGCCGGATCAAAGCGCTCGCCACCGCGGAGCAGTCCTCCGGCGTCAGGACCATTCCCGTCGAAAAGTTCCCGCTGGCTCTGGTCGCGGCCGCAGGCGTGCTGCTTCTCTATCTGGTCATTTCCGAGCGGCCGGTGAAAAGACATCTTGTCCTTTTTCTGCTCCCCGTTCTTCTTGTCTGCGGCGCATCCGAAAATCCCGGAGCGGCGGCAAACGGTATCCCCGCCGCGAACGGGAACAGCGTTCCCGCCGTCCGGCAGGAGGAAAAACTGCCGGAGTCGCCCGAGGCGCTTTACAATCTTGCCCGCGAGCGGCAGATCAGGGGCAGTGAAGACGCGGTGAAACTCTATGAGGATGTGCTGAGAAGATCCGAAAAACATCCCGGACTGCAGGCCCGTTCGCTTTTCAACATCGGCACGGGCGTTCATCGCGGGGGGCAGGAGGTCATCACCGCCGCCCGGTCGCAGGTCCAGGCCCAGCAGCTCGATCCGGCGCTTGAGAAACTCAAGGAGGCGGGAAAGCGTTTCGACGAAGCCGCGGAACTTTACGCCCGGGCCCTTTCCGTCGGCGAAGCCCGGGAGTTCCGCGCCCAGGCTTCGGGAAATCTTCAGCAGCTCCACGCCGACCGTAAAAAGATGGAAGAGTTGAAAAAACAGATCGAAGAGCTCAAAAAACAGCAGGAAAAAGCCCGTCAGGACGCCAAAAACGCCCGCGATAAGAACAAGCAGGATCAGCAGCAGAAACAGGATCAGCAGCAGAAACAGAATCAGCAGCAGAAACAGGATCAGCAGCAGAAACAGGATCAGCAGCAGCAGAAACAGGATCGGCAGCAGAAACAGGATCAGCAGCAGAAACAGGATCAGCAGCAGAAACAGGATCAGCAGCAGCAGAAACAGGATCAGCAGCAGAAACAGGATCAGCGGCAGCAGAACAAGCAGGATCAGAATCAAAAGCAGGACCGGCAGTCCGTCGATCAGGCGATAGATCAGGCGCGGCAAAGTTCGCAGGAACTCGAAAAGAAAGCCGGAAACCTCAAGCAGGAGCGTCTGCGCGAGCAGGCGAAGAAGGCCAAGGAGGAACTCGACAAGGCGCAAAAAGAGTCCGACAAGGAGAAAAAGCAGAAGCACCTCGACGAGGCTTACAAGGCTCTCGGCGGAGAGAGTTCCGACAAAAAGGAGCAGAAAAAAGACGGTTCCCGGCAGGAAAAGGACAAGAACGGGAAGAACGGAAACGAGAAGGGCAAGATGCCCGAAAAACTGCCCGCTCAGGTTCGCCCCGAGGCCGGAGAAAAGGCGGAGAAGCCCGACGGCAAGACGGCGGAGCAGCTGCTCAAGATGCTCAATGACGAGGAGAAACAGCGCCGCGGGGAGCTCCTGAATATGCGCCGCATGCGCCGTGCGCCCGTCAGGAAGGACTGGTGATCGGAATGAAAAAATTTTTACTGCCGCTGTTTCTGCTGCCTCTGGCGCTGTTTGCCGAAAAGTTCGAGATCGAGACGGTCTTCACTCCCGCCGTGGTGACCGCGGGGGAACCGGTGGAGGTCGTGCTGATCGCCAACAAACGGGGCGATCTTAAATTCGATCTTCCGCGGATCGAAGGCGGCCGGTGGCTGCGCAACTACGTTTCATCAAGCACCCAGACCAGCATCGTCAACGGGGTGGTCAGCACTTCCGTGCGCCGGACGATCCCCATCATGACGGAGAAGCCGGGCGTCATCACCGTGCCCGCCTTCACAGTCACCTGCGGCCGCGAAACGGCACGGACGAGAGAACTTGTCATCAAGGTCCTCTCTTCCGCGGACCGCCCGGAAAGCGCGGGGGGATTTTCCTCTCCGGAGCCGACGGGCGTCATGGACGTTCCCGCCAAAGGCCGCAACTTTTATGCGGGCGAGGAGATCCCCCTCGTCCTTTCGCTCCGTATCCCCGTCGGCGTGGAGGTGCGAGAACTGTCCTACCCCGAGATCACCGGACTGGGCAGCGGCGTACTGGCCGACTTTTCGAAGAGCAATCCCCGCAGCCGTTTCTTCGCGCCGCCCGTCCAGCGCCGCCGGGTGATCGGCAATCAGGAGTGTACCGAGATCATTTTCCGGACGGCCTTTCGCGGACTGAAGCCGGAGACGGTCACGCCTGAAGCCGCGGCGACGCTGGGCATCGTTCACCGCAGCCGCAGCCGGACGCCGCGCAGTATGTTCGACGACGATTTCTTCGACGGATTCTTTTCCGGCTCATCGGCCCGCGTCGTTCCCCGGCAGGTGCATTTCAAATTCGAGGGCGGCAAACTCAATATCCTGCCTCTGCCGCCTCCGCCAGCCGGAGCCGACTACCTGAAACTCGTGGGTCCGTGGAACATCGGCCTGAAACTGGGCAGCGCTTCGGCCCGGGTCGGAGAACCCGTGGAAATGGTCGTGACCCTGTCCGGCGGCGGGCAGGGGGAGACTCTCGAAGCGCCCCTGCTGCATCTGGCGGGGTTCCGCGTCTATCCCCCCGAAGTCAAGAGATATGCCGACCGGATCGAGATCAAATACGCCCTCATCCCGCTGGAAACGGGGGAGCGGAAATTTGCCCCCGCGTTCTCGGTGTTCGATCCTTTTGCGGGGCGCTATGTCGTCTGCCGCCGGGAGCTGATCCTGCCCGTCTCTCCCGGCAATGCCGCTCCCGCCGTGACCGTTTCTTCCGCCGCTCCGGCGGCAGAGAAGAAGGCGGCTCCCGCCGTCGGACCCGAAAAGAAACAGCCCGCTCCTGAACGCCAGGAACTCTTCTATCAGAAAAACGCTCCCGGCGCCGCCGTCGAACTGCCGCTGCTGCGCAACCAGCTGCCGGGGATCGTCGGCGTCCTCGTCATCGGCATCGCCGGGGCCGTTCTGCTCAAACTGCGCACCCTGCGCCGCGAGAGGGAAATGAGCGATTCTTCCTTCCGCCGGCGGAACGAATTGCACCATCACCTCAGAGACATCATTGCCGAACTGAAAACGGCCGGTTATTCCGCCGGAAAAGTTCGCGAAACGGCGGTTCCCTTTCTGGCGGAATCCATGGGGCTTGCCCCCGGGACCACGCCCGAGGAACTGGCGGAAAGGATCGATGATCCCGAACTCGCGGAGTGGCTGAAGGCGCTGAACGCTTCGGGATTTGTTCCCGGATGTTCCGCGGGCGACGCCGAGCCCACTCCGCGCCGCGTCAGGAGTCTCGTCCGGGCTCTGAAGCGTTACGGCGTCATCGTGCTGGCTCTCGCGGGCTTCGCTCTTCAGGCCGGGGCCGGTTTCAACTCCGCCTTCGACAAGGGCGATTACGCGCAGGCCGAACGGGAGTACGCCGGATTCGTCACCCGCGACAGGTGGTTCGCCAACGCGCTTTACAATCTGGGCGCGGTTTATTTCATGAAAAACGATCTGCCCCGGGCGCGGCTGTGTTTCATGCGCGCTCTGCTTCTGGCTCCGCGGGACGCCGAAACGCTCGAAAACCTCAACTTCGTCAACCGCAAACTGATGCAGTCCGAGGTCGGTTCGACCTCCACTCCCGGGGAGCTTCTCGTATGGTGCCGCGACCGGCTCCGGCCCGACCAGTACGTTTTTCTTGCGGCCGTTCTTGCCGCAGTCCTGCTCATCCTCGCCGGATGGAGTCCGGTCGGCAGCGCTTCTTTCCGCGGCTGGGCGGCCGGCGTTTGCGCCGCTCTGCTTCTGCTCTTCATCGCCGCCGCCGTTTCCCAGATGGCGGGACCCTACAGCCGCGACAAGGCGGTCGTCGTCGCAAGAGAACTGAAACTGCGGACGCTTCCCGTCGCCTCCGGCAAAGTCGAAACGACGCTGCCCGGCGGCGGCACGGCGCAGATCGTCGACTCCCGCGACGGCTGGAGCCGCATCAAGATCAACGGCCGGGACGGCTGGGCCGAATCCGCCAGCATCGAACGGATCTTTCCGGAGGGGCTCTGGTGACTCCCGAGGAGATAAGAAGTCTTCCTTTTTTCTGGAGCTGCCGCAGACGGCGGTATTGGAGACAGTGCCGCCGCCGGTATTTTCTTCATTACATCGCCTCTCGGCTCGGCAGGAACGGCTGCGACGATCCTCTGTGCCGCCGGGCCTTTGTGCTCGACCGTCTTGTGACGCCCCAGGCTTTTGTGAGGATCATACTGTGTCAGGCCATGCACGATCTTTTTTACGGCTCCGGGCGCGGTACGCTCGAGCAGCAGTCCGTCGCGCGTTTCAGAAGCGGGGTGAACACCATGCTTCTGCACCCCGAGTCAGCGCCTCTGGTCGTCGAGGGGATCTCCGTCACCGGCAAAAACGTCAAAGCCGCTGCCGACGGCATCGAGGAAGATATCCGTCGGGCCGCCTGCGCGACGGCGGAGAATTTCTGGGACAAGATCGATCTCATTCCGTCTTTTTACCGCAGA
>JAFTDL010000251.1 GCA_017454215.1 Lentisphaeria bacterium
CCGAAAGCCGCAGCGGAACACCTTTTCTGCACCACCCGCAGACCGTTCAGCATGAGGGCCGCCCACCAGAAAACACGCTTTTGCCGATATTGCCGGAACGCCCAAGGCTCCTTGATGAAGGCCTCGCCATCCCCCCGTCCGTAATTCCATGCTTCTTTCCAGAACTGTTTGAGTTTCGCCGAACGGCCCCAAAGCGTCATGGCCCCCCATGCGTAAGCGGTCTTGTAGCCATGCTCGTTCAATTGCCGGAAAAAGGTCGAGTCGTCGGCATAGAAAGTCAGATCTTCCGGCAGGCCGCCGCATTCCCGCCATATTCTCTTCAGATAAGCGCTGGAGCGGTTCCCGCCGACCGCCCCCGGACCGGGATTGGCGATGCCGCCGTTCTCCTGATAAAATTCGGCACGGGCAGCGGCGGAAACAAGCGACTCCGTATCGATGCAGGTATTTCCGATCACCAGTTCCACCGACGGATCGTCCTCGAACGGCCGTGTCAGCTCGGCAAACCACTCCGGCACGAGCCGTACGCCCATATCGGTGGAAACGATATGATCGAAAGACGCCTTTTCGATGGCGAAGTTCCGCCCGTTAGCAGCGGCGCCTTTTTCCTGAAAGATCTTCACCCGAGGATCCGCCTTCGCCCATGCAAAAAGCTCTTCAGCAGTCCCGTCGTTCGAAAAGGCGTCGACAATGACGATCTCATCCGGCTGCCGGGTCTGCTCGATCAGGTTCTGTTTCCAGCGCCCGAGCGAACGCATCTCGTTCCGGCAGGTGGTGACAAGCGAAAATTTCATTCTAACGCAATCTTTCCAGCCAGTTGTTGTAAATGTCGTGCAGCGTCGTTTCGAAGGGGATCTCCGGCTTCCAGCCCAGTGCTTTCAGTTTCCGGTTGTCACCGAGCAGAGTCTTTTCGTCCGACGGACGCATCAGCGCCGGATCCTGTTCGATCTTGACGGTAAGTCCGCTGATTTTCAGAAGCAGATTGAGCATGTCTTCGATTTTCCACGCATACCCGACGCAGATATTGTAGACCTCGCCGGCCACGCCCTTCTCCGCCAGAAGGGCCAGCGCCCGGACGCCGTCGCGCACGTCGATGAAGTCGCGCGACGTCGAAAGATTGCCGACATGCAGGACCGGCTCCTGCTGGCCCAGCTTGATCGCGGCGAGCTGACGCCCGAAATTCTGAATGGCGGTCAGCGGCGGATGATTGGGACCGACGTGGATGAACAGACGGGGCAGCACCACGTCCAGTTTGTAATTCATGAAAAACTGCCGTCCCATCATCTCCATCGCCGCCTTGGTCACGCCGTAAGGGGTCATCGGCTTGAGCGGCGATTCCTCGTTCACCGGGTCGTCGGTCAGCGCCGCGCCGTAAGCCGCGCTGGAACAGGCGGGAAGCATCCGGGCGGAAGGCGCACATTTGAGCACGGCGTTGTAAACGTTCCACGCCCCGGTGATGTTCAGCGCGTAAGTCGTGTGTTCCGCCTCATACGACTGCCCGTTGTACGCCTGCGCAGCCAGATGGAATACCCATTCCGGCTGGAAACTTTTGACGGTTTTCTCCAGAAAATTCACATCCAGAATATCGCCGGCGAAGTGCCGATACGGCAGTTTGCGGTGCGCGGCCATGCGCAGGGAACTGGTCGCCCGGCTGATCCCCGCGACTTCATGCCCCTGCTTCTGCAGATATTCCGCCAGATGGGTCCCGATCATCCCGGTGATCCCGGTAATCAATACTTTCATTTTTCTCCTCTCTGAATGATGGTCAATTTTTCCGCCGGGAAAACTCGAGCCAGTCTTCCCGGGTCCCCCAGTCCTGATAATCCTCGACGTACAGCGGCCGGAACGACTCCCCGTCCAGCAGCATACGGTAAATGATATGACTCAAATAGAGCCGCCCCAGATGCTCAAGCCCGCCGAATACGGCAAGAAAACGCGCGGCATCGGCGAAACCGTAGCCGCCGGAGCAGAAATACCGACCGATGATGCGTTTTTCCGCAATGTTCATCACATAATCCGCATCGCTGATGCTCAAGTAACTCTTGTTCTGCGGATTGACCCGGGTCAGCGCATCCAGCGGGAAAGCGGTGACGACATTGTCCGCAACGACCTCCGTCCGGAAATAATTGTCCGGATCCTTGACCCAGAACGGCCCCTGCACCGACAATGCGGTCAATGCCGCCGCAATGGTCGCGGGCTGGCTTTCCGTCGGCTGTTCCAGCAGCAGGAATTCCGGTTCGACAAATCCCGCCGCCGCAAACCCGGCGGCGATACGCTCCGTCATCCCCCAGCGCAAAGCGTCCTGCTTCAGCAGCACGACGCACACACTCGAAAAAGCGTCCAGATCCAGCCCGGAGAGCGAACGCGCAAACGGCATCCCGTCCGCAGAGTCCGTCAGCAAATAGGAAAGTTCCTTCTGCGGCGCGGCGAAGGGAATCAGCAAAACCGGCTTTTTCATACGCCCGCCTCCACGAGGAGCTGCGTCAGATGCGTTTTCAGAAACGCGATGATGCGCAGCTCTTTCGCATACTGGAGGATCCGGAGAAAGTTCATGCACTGCAATTCGAGATACCCCTCCGCAACGCCGGGAAATCCGCAGAAATGTTCCCACAGCCGCCTGTCCAGAAATTCCATGACGATCCGGCTCTTCACCCGGTCGAAAGGTTCCGTACAGAGCAGCTGACTCCAACAATAGCGCGTGTCCTGCCTCAGCTTGACCAGATCCATCAGCGGCGTTTCCACAAAGGAATCCAGAAAATCGATGAGATAGACGGTCGACCCCTGAAACAGCATATTGGAGAGCGTCAGATCCCCGTGACAGACGCCCACCGGCCACATCCGCTCGCGTCCGCGGCCGAAAAACGCCTCCGCCCGCCGCAGAAGCGAAGCGATCTCTCCATCCCCGCACAAAAGCGGAGACGCCGCAATATGTTCTTGCACGCTCGCCAGTTTTTCCGTCAGGATGTCCGGCGGCACCGGCTGCCGCGGAGACGCGGCGAACTCCGCTTCCAGAAACGCGATCATTCTTTCGGCGAACTCCTCGGGCGCGGCACAAGAGGCGTTCTCGAAAAAGTCGATGAACGTCCGGGCGTGAACGAACTCCATGACCATGCCGAACGACTCGGGCGTTTCGAATTGCCGCAGGATCGCCGGAGTCGTGATGCTGCCCAGCCTGTTTTCAGCAGAGAAACGCTGCTGTTTGTCCGCCTGCTTCCGCAGCCGTTCCCGATATGCGGGATCCTCGGTCCATTTGCGGACCAGCAAACGGCCGCTTTCGCGGACCACCTCCACGCGGCAGCCGGAATGTCCCGCGATCTTAATTTCCATAAAACGAACTCCCGATACGGACAGCGGTCAGCCCGGCGCGTTCTGCCGCCATGATCCCCACGTCGCTGTCTTCGAAAATCAGAATATTTTCCGTCGGAGCCTGCCAGCGTTCACGGGTCAGCAGGAAACATTCGGGATCCGGCTTGCCGTGAACGACCTCTTCTCCGGTAATCACAAATTCGAAAAGCCCCCCTGCCCCGACATGCTCCAGAACGCGCAGAACATTCGCTCTGGAAGCGGTCGTCACCAGCGCCAGATGCCCGCCCTGCCGGGCGAATGCGCGGTAAAACTCCAACAGCGCCGTGTTGCATTTGAGATAACGGAAAAACGAGGGATAGCATTCCGCCTTTTCCGTTTTGATTTTTTTGACCGTCTCTTCGTCCAAAGCGAACCCGAGTTCCCGGCAGAGATCGTCGATCTTCAACCCGAAAGCACGACGGTACGCCGCCTCGGTCAATTCCAGCCCGTGCCGTGCAAAAACCGTCCGATACGCCTGAAAATTCGCGTCGAACGTATCGACCAGCGTCCCGTCCAGATCGGAAATGATGTAGCGGATCTCAGACATCGGCCAGTTTCCAGCTCCAATCCATGCCGGCCAGCTCTTCCGGCGTGCCGAAAGACCGGTACAGCTCCAGTTCGTGCAGCCGGACCCGGCCGCCGTTTTCCAGCAGGATGTTATAGAGAAGCGAAAGATAAAGTTCCTTCGCGCGCACATCTCCCGCATCGAAACGCCGCACCAGTTCATGCGCGGCAGCGAGGAAATACTCCCCGCGGGCGAAATAATACGCTCCCGCCAGCGCATGATCGGAAATGACCTGCTTCTCCGCGGTACGGATCACCATACCGCGCTCATCGATCTCGGCATAGCTGTACCGGGGGTGGTCGGCACGGAACGAAACGACCCGCCCGGCAACGGCCCTCCCCTCCCCGCGCAGGTCGGCGGCGATCCCCTCGTCGAAGGAGCCGGAATGGAATTCGAGATCGCAGTCTTGGACCGCAACGGCATCCTCCGGAGCGATGCGCGCCTCGGCCAGCAGACAGGTCTCCACCGCGCCGCGCGTCGTGTGCTCGACGCCGATGACGGCCGCCTCGGGGAAACACGCCTTCAGCCGACGATCGATCGCGAAATCGCGGATATGCTCGGACCGGACGATAAATGTATACGTCCGAGGCGCATCGACCGCCCGCAGCCCTTGGATCGCTCGCAGAAAAAGCGGTTGCCCCTCCACCCGGATCAGCGGTTTCGGGGTGACATACCCCTGCTCCAGAAAGCGGCTGCCCCGCCCGGCCATCGGCATGATGATGTGCAGTGTTCTCACAACGTATCCCTTCCCGAAATCCGCTTCATGATATCGACCATATTCCGGCAGACCTTGCTCCAGTCGTAGCGTTCCATCACGAATTTCTGCCCAGCAAGGCCCATCTCGCGCAGACGCGCCTTGTCGGAGAGCGCGTCGTCCAGCAGAGCCGCCAGTTCCCGCGGATCCTCGCGCTCCGCCATGAAGCCCCATTTCCCATATCCGGAAAATTCCGGCACCGCAAAGCGTTTCAGGCCGACGATCGGAGCTTTATTGGCCAATCCTTCCAAATAGGTTATCCCGTTGGGCTCGCGCAGGGCGGGCATCGTGTAAAGCGCGGCACGCTCGAAAAGCTCCACCGTCTTGCTCCGGGGGAACCCCTCGTAATACGTCACCCCCCCGATCGTCCGGGAAGTCGTTCCGACCACCGACAGCGTCGCCTGCGGCCGTCTTTCCTTCAGGAGTTCGAAGGCGTCGAGCAGCAGGTCCAGCCCCTTGTAATGTTCGGTCCCGCGCCGGAGAACGATCAGCAGTTCCTCGCGCCCGTAATCCTTTTCGCCGGTGAACGGTTTCAGGTTCACGCCGAAGCCGACGTTGAAGACCTTTTCGGGCGCGATGACGTCATGGTCGATCAGACACTGTCGGGTCCATTCGTTCTGCGTGAAGACGGCATCGGCATTTCCGTGATATTCGCGCTCCTTGTTCAGATAGAATTTTTCGTACCGAGACCGCCACTTCGGGGCGCCCTCGAGGAACTTGAAATATTCGAAAAGGCAACAGTCCACGTAAAAGGCATATCTCTTATCCCGGGGCAACCCGTCTGGCGCGAAATTGTCGCAAACCGTCAGCATCCAGTCCGCTTCGGAACGCCGAGCAAGATGCTTCATGCGGCGCTCGTAGAGAAAATTCATCCACGGATCGTGGGTGCCGCCGATCACGAATTCCCAGCGGTGAAAAAGCAGGAATGCGAGCTTCTTGAGCAGTTTGAACCGGGAAATATTGCCGTAGGAAACGGCAAGACCGGCATCTTTGCGAAACTCCGTCAGCATCCGGGCCGGCGTTCCGGACCAGATCGTGGGGTGCTTCCCGGGATCCCCCAGACATATCAGTTCGAGTTTCATCGCATCAAACCAGTTTTTCCGCCAGCGACATCGCCAGACGGACCGTCAGATCGGAATTGTAGTGCTGATGTTCGCCCCAGCGGCCCAGCCCGATGACCCCCTGCGCGGCGGACCAGTTCAGCAGTTCCGTCATGAATTCGTTCTTGCCGATGGTATTCAGTGGATAGGCGTATTCGTTGAGATACCGGAACCCGCGGAGCTTCCCGGCCGCGGCGACGCGGTCGCCGTTCGTCTCGGTCCAGTACCCCTTGCTCCCGGGACAGAAATTATGCCGGACGAGG
>JAFTDL010000252.1 GCA_017454215.1 Lentisphaeria bacterium
CAGGCGGCGGCTCCCGGAAACATCCACGGGGGAATGTGCCGGTCGCGCCGCAGGAGAAAATACGCGCCGCCCCAGAGCGCCGCTCCGGAAACGACGGCCGGAGCGGCCGCCGGGATCCCGCAAAAGAAGTGTCCCGTGTTGGCCAGCGCGAAACGGAGCCCCGCCGTTACGGAAGCATCGTGGACCCGCAGCGTTCCCTGATAGGAAAAGTCCGGCGCATAGCCGTTCAGAAGTTCGACGAGGAACGGCGCTATCCAGAGATCGGCCGCCGCGCCGAAGATCACCGCCGCCGAGGTCGCGCCAAGCACCGGAACAAGTTTCCGGCGGGGGTGAAGACACTGCATCACGGCGAGGATCCCCGTGAAAGCCGTGACGAAAAACATGCCCTGCCGGTCGGCCAGCACGGTCAGCACCGCCGCCGCGCCCGGAAGAAACGCGTTTCCCGCCGGACCGGGATCTTTCAGCTGCCGCAGGGCCGTGCCGAAAACGAGAAATAGCATCCCCGCCGCCGCGAGAAATTTTGAACTGCGGAAAAAGATGTTGTCGCAGAAAGCCGGCAGAAGAGCCAGCGCCGCCCCGTGGAGCGTGAAAAAGAGTCCGGGCAGACGGGGAAACAGCCGCCGTCCGGCGTACTGCTGAAACCAGATCATGACCAGCATCAGAGCGAGGCTTGTGAAACTTGCGAAGCAGACGATCCTCCGTTTGAGCAGAGCAAAGATGATCTGCGCGTCGAGCCAGTCGAAAAAGTAACTCAGTTCCCGGCACTGGTAAAGGCCCCAGTCGTTTTTCGCCGGGTCGAAAACGGTCTCGAGCAGCGGACGGCCCGCCGTGTAGTTGAGCAGGAATGCGGAGCTCTCCCAGTGCAGATAGCCCCCGCCGCGGGCGGAAACGGCCAGAGCGAGAATGATCGCGGCGAATCCCGTGACGATGAGCGCATCCCGGTTTGAAGCGGTCATTTTTCGCCTCCCAGCCGCAGTTCCAGCGCCCGGATGAAGTTCTGCGGGGCGTTGTCGGTTTTTGCCCGTTTCAGGGCGAAGCGCCAGAGCCGCACGGCCTCTTCCTTCCTGCCCCGCTGACGGAGCATGTCGCCGTAAAAGAGCATGACCGACGGCGCGCGGAGCTGGAAGACGCCGAATTTCAGCCACGCCTCGGCGGCCTTGTCCCAGCCGCCCCGACCGTCGCGTGAAGCGTGTTTTCCGAGAGCCGCCGCCGCCATCATGACCACTCCGGAGGCGTTGCCGCTCAAGGCCCCCTCGCTCCAGCCCTCTTCGGGAAAACCGGAGTTCGGGGCTTTCGTTTTCCTGCCGTCCCGCACCCGGTGCGCGAGGACCGCCTGCTGAAGAGGAAGAAGCGTCAGCGCCAGAAGCGCCGCCGACACCGCGCCTGCCGAAAACTTTTTCATGTCAGTTTGATCCTCGGGTCGGCGGCCACGTAGAGCAGATCCGAGATCATGATCCCGGCCAGCGTGAGGAAACCCGAAAAGGCGAAGAGCGCCATCTGCAGGGGATAATCGCGGCTGGAGAGCGCCAGAAGCGAAAGGCTCCCCATGCCGGGAATGTTGAAGATGTATTCGACGATGACGCTTCCGGCCACCAGTCCCGGCAGGAGGCCGCCGAAAAGGGTGATGAGCGTGATGAGGGCGTTGCGGAAACCGTGGACCCAGACGACCTCCCGTTCGGGCACGCCCTTGGCCCGGGCCGTGCGGATGTAATCGCAGTTGATGACTTCGATCATTCCCGCCCGGGCGTAGCGCGACAGGCCCGCGAATCCCCCGTAGGCCAGACAGACCACGGGCAGCGTGTAGTGCCGGACGATCTCCCACTGCAGACGCCAGATCGAGAAACGGTCCGGATCGGGGACCTCCAGTCCGTGGAGCGGAAAGATCGCCCGCCAGCCCCCCTCGCAGAGCAGGGCCTGAAGCATCAGTCCCACCCACATCGCGGGCAGGGAATAAAGGGCGAAAAGCAGAAACTCCATGATGCGGTCGCCCCGGCTCCCGGCATGTGTTCCCGACCACACGCCCACGGGAATGGCCAGCATGTAGGTGATCAGCACCGCCCAGACGTTGAGCGACACGGTCACCGGCAGCCGTTCGAGGATCATGGCGGTCACGGGCCTGCCCGGATCCACCGCGGCGGATTCTCCGAAGTCGCCCCGGCGGACAACGCGCCCGAGCCAGCGGCAGAATCCCGTGAGGACCGGCTTGTCGAGGTCCAGCTTTTCACGCAGCGCCGTGTTGCGGACGAAGCCGCCCTTTTCGGAATCCACCGCGCTCCCGGCGTTGTCGCTGCCGAAAAGACTGCTCCGCGAGGGATCCCCCGGCGCCAGCCGCAGCATGCAGTAGCTGGCGAAAAGGATCGCGAGAAGCGTCGCCGCCGCCAGTATCAGCCGCCTGACCATGTAGGAGATCATGCCCAATTTCCTTCCGGGAAAACCGTTTTCCTCCGCATAATATAGACGAATCCGCCGCAACTTGCAACGGCGGATCCCCTTTTGATGCGGTATTTTTTGCGCTCCGTTCCCGATAAGGGCCGGTGTTTTCGGGGGAAGGGAGTTTACCGGAGCCCCCATCCTTTTGCGGGCAAAGCGGCGTGTTTCAGGCGGAAAAGAGCGATCCGGCGCGCGCAAACAACGGGAACGGTTCGTTGCCCGTCTGCACGATACGGACCGGACCTTTCACCGATCCGTGCGGGGAACGGAGCCGTTTTTCATGAGGACCGGGTCCCGGGACGGCCCTGCCGGAACTCCCGGCTCGTCCTTGCCGCGGGCTCCCTCTCCCCCGGATGACCGCTCTCCGTCAGAGCTTCGCGGCCAGTTCGCGGGCGGCCTTGCGGATATCTTCGAGGCTTTTGCCCGGTTTGTAGAGGGCGCTGCCGATGCCCGCGCCGATGCAGACTTTCATGAAGTCGGCGAGATTTTCGCTGCCGATGCCGCCCACGGCGAGGATGGGTTTCTTTATGACCGCCCTGATGTCCCTGACGTATCCCGTTCCCATGGCTCCGGCGGGGAAAAGTTTGAGGTAATCCGCGCCCGCGGCCATGGCGGTGAAGCCTTCGCTCGGGGTCAGAAAGCCGGGGATGGAGATCATGTCCAATTCCTTCGTCCTGCGGATGACCGCAGCGTCGGTATTGGGGGAGATGATGAATTTTCCTCCCGCGGCGTGGACCCTTTCAACGTCTTCGGGCGTGAGCACCGTGCCCGCGCCGGTGAGCTGGCGGCCCCCGGTGTGACGGACGGCGCACTCGATGCAGGCAAAGGCATTCGGGGTGTTGAGGGGGATCTCCAGCAGTTTGATGCCGTTTTCGTCGAGGGCGTCGCACACGGAGGGGACCTCCTCCGCGGTGATGCCGCGCAGAATGGCGATGAGGGGATGTTTCCCGAGCAGATCTGAAAAATTCATCTTTTGACTCTCCCGGAAGCGCTGCCGTTCATCAGCGAAACGACTTCGTCGCGCGTCGTGTAGTTGTAATCGCCCCGGATGGAGTGCTTGAGACAGCTGGCCGCCGCCGCGAAACGGATGGCGTCCTGCGGCCGGGAAAAGTCCTCGCCCGACAGGGCGTGGAGGAGTCCGGCGCAGAAGGAGTCGCCGCCGCCGAAGCGGTCCACGATGTTCTTGATCCGGTACGGCGCGTAATTGCCCTCGGCGTCGAGAGGGGCGAAGAAGGCCTGTTTTTCTTTGCAGTCGTAGAGCATGCCTCCCCAGTTGTTGTGGTCGGCGGAGAGACTTTCGCGCAGGGTGACGGCGACGAAGGAGGCCTTGGGAAAGCGCCGCGCCAGCCGTTCCGCGACGTCGATGTAGCCGGGAACGTCGATCCGGCCCTCTTCGATGCGGCTGTTCGATGAGCGGATGCCGAATACGTCGCCCGCGTCCTCCTCGTTGCCGATGATGATGTCGGCGAAGGAGACGATCTTTTCCATGCACCGCGCGGCGAGGGCGGAGGGGGTGACGCTTTTGTCCCAGCGCCAGAGTTTCTTTCTGAAATTGAGGTCGCATGAGACGGTCATGTTCCTTTCCGCGGCGGCGCGGGCGAGGGCGAGGGTGGAGCAATAGGCCTTTTCGCTCAGGGCGGGGGTGATGCCGGTGAGGTGCACGTGGCCGCATCCCGAAAGCATGGCGTCGAAGTCGTAGTCTTCGGGAGCCGACAGGGCGATGACGGAGTTTTCACGGTCGTAGATGACGTTGGAACCCCGCTGGGCGGCTCCGTGTTCGGCGTAGTAGACGCCCATGCGTCCGGGGGCGAAGCGGATCCCCGTCATATCGACGCCGATGCCGCGCATCTGGTTGACGAAGGCCGCGCTCACGGGATTTTCCGGCAGGGCGGTGAGGTACCGCGACGGGGAGCCCAGCATGGCCAGCGAGGCGCAGACGTTGGCTTCTCCGCCGCCGAAGGTGGCCGAGAGCACTCCCGGCAGTCCCTGGATGAGACGGGTTTTTCCGGGAGGCGACAGCCGCAGCATCACCTCTCCGAATCCGGCGATCGGCGTTTTGATCTTCATCTTTTTTCTCCTTGAAATTCTTATAATATGAGATTATATTCTCATGTACTGTGATAACATAGCCCGTATGGAGAATAAAATCAAATGGATCCGTATGAAATCGGCCTCCGGCCGGAGCCGGGGAGAGAAAAAACAGTGAAAAACGGCGAAAAGACGCTTGCGAAATCATTCGGGATACTCGAAGCTGCTGCGGCATTTCCCGGAGGACTGGACGGACGCGGGATCGCCGAACGGACGGGGATCCCCTTGATCACTGCGTTCCGGATGATGAAATTCCTCGTCGGCGCGGGGTATCTCTGCGTCCGGGACGGGCGGTACACGCTGGGGTACGGACTGCTGCGGCTGGGGGCCGCCGCGTCGCGGCAGAATCCGCTGGCGTGCGCGGGACACCGGTTCCTGGAGGAACTTTCGGCCCGGACCCGCGAGACGGTGCATCTGGCGGAACTTCAGGACGGCAGGGTCGTCTACGTGGACAAGGTCGAGGGGGTGCGCTCCGTGCGCATGGGCTCCCTGATCGGGCACTCCGGACCGGTATACTGCACCGGGGTCGGCAAGGCGATGCTGGCCTTTCTGCCGGAGGAGGAACGCGAAAGGATCATTGCCGGACTGGAGTTCGAACGCTTCACACCCTCCACCGTCACCGATGCGGCGAAACTGCGGCGGTGTCTCGAACTTGTCCGCAGACGCAGGTACGCCGTGGACGACTGCGAACATGAAAACGGCGTTTTCTGCATAGCGTCCTGCGTTCTCGACCGCCGGAACCGGGCGGTGGCGGCGGTGAGCGTTTCCGGCGCGGAACTTTATCTGCGCGGTCAGGTCGCGGTCATCGCCCCTCTGGTGCGGGAGTGCGCCTCGAAGATCGCTTCCGCTCTGGGCCTGTGAATTTATTCCGGCGCGCCGCTGTGCCGCACGGAAATGCCGTAAAGCAGTCCCTCGAAGCGCTGTTTGTCACGGCCGCCGAAGGCCGAGATGGTCAGCCAGTAGGCGACGCCCTCTTCCGCGAAGGACTCCTCTTTGCCGTCGACGGCGAGGGTGAGACGGCTCCCGTCGTAACGCATGGTGACTTTCTGCCGCCTGCCGGACTGCAGTTCGAGCTTGGAGGCGAAGGTCGAGTAGTCGTCACGCGTCCACGGCTTCCACGGCGTGTGGCGGTGGAACACCGCTTTGAGTCTGCCGCCGGAAACGGCAAGCTGGAAGCCGTTGAGGTAACTGCTGGCGCCGATCTGCTCGAAGAGGATCTGCGGTTTTGCGGCGTCGGCGGTCTTGATGTCGAAAGTGACGGCAAATCCGCTGCGCTGGGGGACGGCGGCGTTGGGCAGGAAGAGCCCCCGGGTGGTCTTGCCGTCGAACTTCAGGGCTCTGCCCTCGGGCGTATCGACCCATTCCGGCGCGGTCTCCTTGCCGCCGTATTTGACGGGCACGGTGAAACCGTGGATCAGGCCCTCGAATCCCGTGGCCAGCGAGACGAAGCCGCCGGCGTTGGCGTAGAAATCGCGGCCTGCGGCGGAGCGCAGGATGCTGCCCGTTTCAGGGCGGGAAAAATCGTATGAGAAAGCGGGGATCCGGCTCGACGGCAGCTTGAATTTCAGCCAGCCGCGTATGTCGCTCACGGTCCGGACCGGGATCTCCCTGCCCGAGGCGGGCATGGCATAGGCCGGGCTCCACCAGACTTTGCCGCTGTCGGAAACGACGCGCAGGGCCAGTACGCCGTCGGGCAGTTCCGGAGTCAGCCGGGTGGCGAAGGCGATCTTTTTCAGCCCCAGTTCCAGCGGCAGACGGCGGGGCTTGGGGGAGTCCTCGACCGCCAGCTGCAGACTGTCGGGAAAGACGACCGAACTTACGCCGTATTTCTCCACGTCGGCCAGTTTCACCTGCCACTCGAAGGGCTGTCCCTTCATGGCGCCGCCGGTGCGCCTGCCGCGCACGGTCAGCACGGCGTCGGCGACTTTGCTTTTGTCGATGAGGATGAATTCGTCGTGGCAGGAACGGCCCTCCACGTATTTCCTTTCGTCGCCGGTGTCGACAGGAACTGCGGGAGCGGAAGCGTTGCCGATCTTGAACGTCTTCGTTCCCGGACAGATGACCCGGTAGACGATGGGCAGATAGCCGTCGATGACCCGGAAGGAGAGCCGGAAAAGCTTTTTGTCGGGATCGTTCTGACGGAATTCGTTGACGGGATCGAAGGCGTAGATCACCTGGCTGTTCTGCAGGATCTCGGCGGCGTTGACGGGTTCGGAAAATTCAAGTTCGGCCTCGGCGTCCGTCTTGCGGATGCCGCCGGAACTGACGGGAGCCGCCTCGGTGAAGGCGACGCGGGACTTTTTCGCCTCCAGCAGATTGCGCAGGGGCGTGGAGAACCAGGTGTAGTCGATGCTTGCCGTGCCGCGCAGGACCGTCGGCGGCAGACCGGACCACGTCTTTTTGACACCCTTGAAATCGACTTCGATCTCGGGCTGGAGGAAGAGGGAAGTTTTGAAGTTTTCCGTGGGGACGACCAGAGTCCGGTCGTAGAGTTTTTTCGCGTCGAAGGTGAGTTTTTCGGAGGTGTACACCGCCTTGCCGGTGTTGTCGAAAAGCCTGACGACGGCGGTGTAGTTTTCCTGCGTCCCGTCGGGCACGTTGAGCAGTTCCAGTTCATACTCCTGACCGCAGTGCAGCTGGCGCTTGGCGCTGACGACGAGGTTGGGGCGCGACAGATCGTCCCCCGGCCGCGGGGCGGGGGCCCGGCCGCGTTCGCGGTCGATCCAGTAACGCATGATCCTCTGGTGGGCCATGGGTTTGGAGACGGTGGGCTCGAGGTTGGTGTTTTCGTTGTTTTCGTCCCACTCGAAGCCGCAGACGAGATCGACGTTGTGCTTTTTGCAGAGCTCCAGCATACCGCGCAGCGTTTTCGTGCCGTCGGCGTCCGCGTTCTGGGATCCGTTGCAGTTGGTGTAGCCCTGGATCACTTTCATTGCGAAAATTTTATTGCCGTTGAAATCCCCCGCGGCGCAGGCGGCGCCGAAGAGCGGGAACAGCACCTGATCGTAATAATCGTAAAAAAGCCTGCGGTCGTGCCGGCCCACGTAACTGCCGTACTCGATGCCTTCGCCCACTTCGAGGTGGTCCAGCAGGTGGTCGAAGAAGCGCAGCAGTATGGAGGCGGGGACCCGTTTTTCTGTCGAGAAGTAGATGTCCGGGTAGACGTGGATCCCCGGACCTGCGACGGGGATGATGAAGGCGAACCGCCTGCCCGAGATCTTCTCGAGATCGTCCAGAAAGGCCTTGTTTTTGGCGGGTTTCAGGCGGTCGTTCTCATAGCCCATCAGCAGGGGGCGGTCCTTGAAGCGCATGGTGTAGGGACTGGCCGCCGCCCTGACGAGATAGCGTTTGGGCGGCATTTTGCTCCCGGCGAAACCGATGGGCATCATGGTGGGGATGATCTTGAACTTTTCCGGATCGACGCCGGCTTTTTCCGCCGCCCGGTAGAAGCGGTCCTGCGTGGTGTTGTCGAGAAAGAAGTTGACGCCGTCGAGGCCGTACTCCTGCATGATCTTGTAGGAAACGGCGAGACTGGCGTTCGAAAAGACGGTGTTTTCGTAATATTTGCGGTTGACGGCCAGCGCCCGGTCGCGCCAGTGCTTTTCGCTGTACCAGAGTTTGGCGCTGCGGAAGATCTGCGACTCGACCACGAACTTCCGTTCGGGGAACGCCGGCTTGCGGGAGGCGGCAAGCTTCCGCATCTCCTCAAGCAGTTTCTCCCCGAGTTTGTAATCCGCTTCGGATTTGTACGGGATGCGCTTCAGCTCCCTGCGGATCTCCTGAAACGGTCTCTCGGCGAATGAGGCGGGCGAAAGGAAAACCGCCGCGAACAGGATAAGAAACAGTTTTTTCATGAGAAGCGGTCCTCCTTCCGGATTCTTCGTTCAGACTTTAGGGCAGGTTGTCCCAGGTCCAGTTCTGGAGGCCCTTGGAACCGGCCAGACGGCTGCCGAGAGCCCTCTCGTTCCAGGGGTCGTACCAGGTGTCGGCCATGGCGCTTCCCGCGTGCCCGTCGCCGTAGGTGATGAAACAGGTCCCGCCGTGCCGGATGAAGTTGGGCATGCCCACGGCGGAGGTGGAGGAGACGGACTTGACGTAATAGTAGCCCTTGGTCGGTTTGGTGATGAGCGCCGAATCCATGATGATGAAGAAGGAGGTCGGTTTTCTCACCATCGACGCCCGGATCGGGACGGAGGCGCCCCGCTTGCCCAGAGCGATCCCCTCGCGGTTCATCCCGTAACTGGAGCCGGCCGCCGAGAAGCAGTACCGCTGGTGCGAACCGGACCAGTAGTAGGATTCGTTCCCCGTACGGTCTCCCGGACAGGCGAAGGTCTTGTAGGAACTGGGCATGTAGGTGAGATAGATGTCCCCCCAGTAGGTTATGCTGGTGTCGGCGCCGGGGATGGGACGCTTGGGCTGATCGGCCAGCATGCACCAGCCGGTGTCGTTGATGTACATCTGCCAGATCGTGCCGTGGGTTTTGAGATTGTTCCGGCAGCTGCTGCTCTTGGCGCTCTCGCGCGCCTTCTGCAGCGCGGGCATCAGCATTGCCGCCAGAATGGCGATGATGGCGATGACCACCAGAAGCTCGATGAGCGTGAAGCACATGTGCTTCCTGTCAGCGCCGCTGACAGGAAAACGATCATTGATGTCATGGAGTGTTTTTGTCATTTCCAACCTCTTTTTTATGTTGTTTGCCGCAAAGCGACACGAAATCCGAACTAATTATAGTCAAAAATCTGCAAAAAGCAATATCTTTTTGTCACACTTGCAGGGTAATTTCGTAACACGGTCTATGCCGGGACGGTTCATTTCGTGATCTCCACGGCCCCGGTGCGGCCGCTTTTGCCCGGGGACCAGTCCGGGGGCGATTTGCGGTGCTGGCGGGCGAGCCACTGCATGCCCATGTCGGGCAGAAGGTCGTGACCGCCCTCGAAGACCGTGAGGCGCGCGAGATTCGACCGGCGGCGGAAGAGCACGGGGTGAGACGCCCCGAAGGAGGGGTCCTTCTCGGGAACGCCGAACCTGCCGGGGATCTTCTGCTCGTCCGTCATGAAGGAAATGTCTTCGGGAGAGATCCGGTCTTCCGGAGAGGCCAGCAGATTGAAGGCGTTGACGGAGTGGGACACGGGGACGCTGTCGTTTCTGTCTTTGTATCTGTGTCCGTCGTGGATCCCCGTGTTGATGTCCAGCACGACCCGCGACGCGCCGCCCATCCACGTGAGGGGCGAGCGCCGGACCGCTTCGGCTCTGGCCGCCGGATCCTTCGCCGGATCGCCGCCGCAGGCCTTGCGGATATGCTCGAAATATCCCCGGCCGGCGGCCAGACACTGGTCGTGCCATGCCGCGATGTCTGAAATGGGGCACCACGCGGAGACGGCGGTCCACAGTTCGGGCCGGCGGGCGGCCATGAGCAGAGCCGCGTGTCCGCCGCCCGAGCCGCCGATGAGGTAGACGCGGTCGTCGTCCACCTTGGAAACGCGCTTCATGTAGGCTACGGCGTCGGCGATGTCGGCCACGACGGCGTCGGAACCGCAGGCCTGCGGCGTCCAGTTGGGGCCGCGGTAGTGGGGAAAGATGAAGTTCCAGTTGTTTTTGATGCAGAATCTTGCGAAGTGAACGCAGTTCCCGCCCGTGTAGCCGTAACTCCACGAATGCAGAGCCACGAGCAGGGGGCGGGGCGCGTCGCCTGCGGCGAAATAACAGCGGGCCTTCTGTTTGGAATTGTCGAAGGTGCAGTCGTAATCGACCGTTTTCAGCTGTGCCATGACGGCCTGCCGGGCTTTTTCCGCGGCATCGGCGGGCGAAGCGCCTTTGTTCTCCGCGCCTCCGGCGGAGATCGAGGCCGCCAGAAAGACGGGACCGAAAAATCTCGAATGCAGATATTTCGCCATGATGCACACCTCGGATTTACTTGGTTATCTCCACGGCTTCCGTGCGGCTGCCTCTGCCCGGGGACCAGTCGGGGGGCGATTTGCGGTTCTGGCGGGCGAGCCACAGCATGCCCATGTCGGGCAGGCAGTCGTGACCGCCTTCGAAGATCGTGATGCGCACCAGATTGGACTCTCTTCTGAAAATGACGGGATACGTTCCGAACGAGGGGTCTTTTTCGGGGACGGAAAAGTTCTTCGGGATCTTCTGCTCCTTCACGATGAGGGAGGCGTCCGCGGGGGAGATCCGGTCCTCCGGGGCGGCCAGAGCGTTGAAGGCGTCGAGGCTCTGCGAGACCGGAACGGGACCCCTGCGGCCGCCGAAGTCGTGCCCGTCGTGGATCCCCGCGTTGATGTCCAGCAGGACCCGTGACGCGCCGCCTATCCATGTGAGAGGCGAACGCCGGACCGCCTCGGCTTTGGCCGCCGGATCCTTCGCCGGATCGCCGCCGCAGACTTTGCGGATGTGTTCGAAATAACCGCGCTTGCGTTCGATGCACTGGTCGTGATACGCCGCGATGTCCGAAATGGGGCACCAGACCGAGACGGCGGTCCACAGTTCGGGGCGGCGGGCGGCCATGAGCAACGCCGCGTGTCCGCCGCCCGAGCCGCCGATGAGATAGACGCGGTCGTCGTCAACTTTGGAAACGCGCTTCATGTAGGCCACGGCGTCGGCGATGTCGGCCACGACGGCGTCGGAACCGCAGGCCTGCGGCGTCCAGTTGGGGCCGCGGTAGTGGGGAAAGATGAAGTTCCAGTTGTTCCTGATGCAGAATCTTGCGAAGTGAAAACTGTCCCCCGTGTAACCGTAGCTCCACGAATGCAGAGCTACGAGCAGGGGCCGGGGCGCGTCGCCCTTGGCGAAATGACAGCGGGCTTTCTGCTTGGAGTTGTCGAAGGTGCAGCCGTAATCGACCGTTTTCAGCTGTGCCATGACGGCCTGCCGGGCCTTCTCCTCCGCGCTTGCGGGCGGTGTGCTTTTGCTCTCCGCCGGTCCGGCGCAGGAGACGCCGGACACGGCGAGGAAGAGGCATGCGGCAAGCAGCGGGCGCCGGTGTTTCATTTCAAAAGCCTCCTTTACGCGGTCTTCAGTCCGCTTCCCGTTCCAGTTCCAGCAGGGCGAACTGCCACGCGCCCAGCTCCGGCAGGGTGAAGATGCAGGAATTGTTTTCGCCGCTCTGGGAATCGAGCCGCACGGGTTCTTTGCCCGCCTGATACCACGCGCCGCGGAAGCCGAAGGGGCGGCGGATGTGGAGTCTCAGGCCCGTCCGGGGAGCGATGCCCACGTTGAGGACCGAAACGGCGCGGAGACGTCCGTTTTCGTCCGCGAGGGGGACGAGAACGATCTGCGCCGCCTGTTCCAGCCGCACGGAGACGGGCTGCGCGCCGACCCAGTCGAAGAGGTCGCGGTAAAAATCGAGGGCGTAGTGCGAAAGATTGGGGGTGAAGTCCCCCGGACAGCCGACGACGGCGATGCGGCCCTTGGGGGTCTCCAGCCGCCACGCGCCCACGGCGGTGCGCTCGACGCTGACGAGGGTGAGCAGTTTCTCGGCCTGACAGTTTTTGCCGAATTCGAAACTTACGGAGGGGATCATGCCCCAGTACCAGGTGGCGCTTTTGCCCGGACCCGTTTCGAAGCGGGCGGTGTTGGTCCACGCCGCGGGAGACGCGGTCACACCGAACTCCTTGGTCAGACCCAGCTTCTGCAGTTCCAGATAGGCGTTGCCGGTCATGACCACGCCGGAGCGCAGGAATTTCTCGAACGTTTCCTTAGTCATGCCGCGGGCGGTCTCCCATGTGAGGAAACCGGGGTTGCCGCCTCTCCGGGATGCGTATTTGCTCAGGCGCAAGGGGAGAGAGGCCGAGCGCAGTTTTTCGGACTCCTCCGCCCAGAAGGCGTACCACGGAAATTCGCCGTGGGCCGGGTACTCCCTGATCCTGTCCTGGACCAGCGCGGTGATGCCGTCGAAGGTGTACTTTTCCGAGAGGGTCTTGAGCCGCTCGAAGAGAGGATACCAGACCTTGATCGTTTCCAGAAGTTCCGTCATGGTGGAGTCGCTGTCCCGCCACAGGTTCCCGCTCTGAAAGGTCACGTTGTTGCCCCCGACGGCCAGATGCATCGCCGCTTCCAGCGCCTTGGCGTGGGCCGATTTGTTCATGACGGTGCAGGGCCAGTTCTCCTCTTCGTGCCCCATGATGTCCACGTATTTGCTCTCTTTGGCATCGTCGATGTCGCAGCTGGTGATGAAGGATTTTCTGGCGATGATCGAGGGCATGAAGTCGTGCCACGAACCGCCGCCGATGCGGACGCGGGCGGGCCGGTCCGAGGGATCCTTCAGGGCTTCGTATACGGGGGTGAAGTTCCAGCAGCTGTAGAAGTATTTCGCCTGCACGGTCTGAAGTCCCATGTGGGTCTCGGGCGAGACGTCGAAAACTCTTTCGGCGGCGAGTTTGCAGAAGTCGGCGATGGTCTGCGTATGCAGTTCCGTCCACAGGACCCTCTCCGGACGGGGAGCGGGACTGTCGAGCATCTCCTGCACCTGTTCCCGGGTCCACTTGCGGCCGGTCAGGTGACTGAAACGCTCCAGACAGCGCGCGCAGCAGCAGCCCTGCCTGATCCCGCCCAGCTCGTGAAAGCGCAGATCGTCGTCGATGTAGGCCGCCAGCGGCTTGAGTTTTTCGCAGTACATGGCCAGCACGTCGGAGCACCAGGCGGCGAACGAAGGCGAAGAGGGACAGCAGACTCCGGGCAGCGTGGTGCCGTCGTGACCGACCATCAGGTCGTCCTTCGTCCACTGGTAGGCGTCTTTCGCCTTGAACACCGCCCCGCCGAAGTGGCCCACGGTGCTGGAGAGCTGGAGCGAGACCGCGATGTTGCGCTTGCGCAGTTCTTCGGCCATCTTCAGACACTCTTCCAGCGCCTTCCGGTGGACCGCCAGACTCTGGGTCCCGGCGGCGGTCGAGAGCCAGACTTCGTCGATGCGGCCGCATTTGTCGAGCATTCGGCAGATGCGTTCGCGCTTTTCGGGCGAATCGTAATCACGGGAATAGATGCGGAGCGTGGTCAGAGGATGCACGAATGTCTTTTTTTTCATCTGGATTTCCTGATTTGTCGTTTGCGTACAGCCCGCCGCCAGAAGCAGCGGAAAAACCGCCCAGAGCAGATTTTTCATGAAGATTTCCTCTCTTGAGACCGTTGAATTTACCCGGCAAGATGGTATATTAGTTACATTGCCGGTATATAACTTAACCTGAAAACGCGAAAAAAGCAATGCCCGAATGCGGCAAACACAGGGTAATTTTGTAACAGCTGCGTTTTTTGTCACGGAATACATGGGAAATGGGTACGTCGGTACGCGAGGAATACTATTGGGGCGGAGACAAGAGCTTTTCGCTCTACGTCCGCAGCTGCGGGGAGTACACCCTGAACGGACCGGACAGGGAACGCACCCGTCTGCGGACCGGCTTCGGCGAGATCTTCTGGCCGGTCGAGGGCGAGGGCGTCTTTCTCTTCAGGGGCAGGGCGTACACCCTTTCGCCGGGGCACGTCTGGTATTACCCGCCGGACTCCGTTCATGATTTTTACCCGTCGGGCCGCTTCAGATACTGCTGGCTCACCGTCGCCGGACCGGATGCGGAGAAACTCTTCGAACTCATGAAGATCCGTCCCGGACTCAATCGCGCGGGCACGTGTCCGGTCCATCTCTTCCGCGCCGCCGGGGACGATCTGGAATTCCTTTCGCGGCGGCAGGGGCTCAACGCTCTGGCCATGGCGGTGAGGATCCTCGCCATGATCTCGGTCATGCCGCCCGAAGAGTTCCCCGTCCGCGATGCGGCCGTGTTCAACGCCAAACAGATCATCGAACTGAATTTTTACGACCCGGAGCTCACTGTCGAAAAAGTCGCAAGTCAGGTCGGGATGCACCGGGGCAGTCTCGCCCGCGCGTTCAGAAAAAGCTACGGCGTCACCGTGTCGGAGTACCTGCGTTCGTGCAAGATCGGAAAAGCCGTTGAACTGCTCTCGTCCACCGAACTGCCGGTCTGCGAGATCGCCCGGGCCTGCGGCATGGGTTCCGCGCACTACTTTGCGAAAGTGTTCCGCAGCCGGACGGGCGTTTCCCCTTCGGTCTGCCGCTCCCGCGTCCGGAAGGACGGGGATCAGCCTTGCTTCAGGGTCCGGGCCAGTTTTCCCAGCATCAGCGAATAACTTTCAAGCGACGAAAGCGAGGCCCGTTCCGACTTGGCGTGCGCACCGCTGAACCTGATGCCGATGATGGCCACGGGCGCGCTGCCCGCGGCGAAGTGACAGGCGTCCGTCGCGCCGTTCATGCGGGTGAATCCCGGCTTTTTGCCGAAATGCTCCGCCATGACTTCGGCCAGCAGGTCCAGATCTTCGGCATCGCTCCGCACCGCGAGGGGAGGGCGGCCGCTGACGTATTCCACTTCGAGTCCGGTGGTCTCACGGATGAATTTCATGATGCTTTCCTCTTCTTCCGGCCGGGTGGTGCGCACGTTCACCGTCATTTCCGCCGTGTCGGGGATCTGATTGGCGATGATGCCCGCGTGCAGCATGGTCCCGGCGATGGAGGCGTGCCACTGGTCGTCTTTTGCGGGATTCTTCCACTTTTCCAGCAGCCGGGCCCAGCCCGTGACCAGCTTGTCTATGGGATTGTCGAAAAGCCACGGCGTGGAAGAGTGTCCGCTGGTCCCGCGGGCCGAAAGTTTGAGATACATGATGCCCTTCTGGGCGAAACAGATATTGTCGTCGTCGAAGTTGTCCAGCACGCAGACCAGCCGCCGGGCGGCGTAGCCCAGCCGGACCATGTGCTCCGTGGTCCGGCCTCCGGCCTCTTCATCGGAAGAGAAGATGGCGCCGATCGAGACGCCCGGTCCGGCTTCGCAGAGGGTCTTTGCCGCGCAGACGGCGTTGCCGAGGCAGTCGCCGGAACCGCGCCCGACGATCCAGTCGCCGTCGATCACGGGAGAGAACTGGGAATCGTTCTCCGCCGGGACCACGTCCACGTGGGCGTTGAGCAGCAGATCGGGCGTTTTGCCCGGCACGGTGGAGGCATAAAGTATCCTGCGGCCCTCGAGTTCCTCCATGGTGCAGACGAGTCCGTGTCCGGTCAGGAAGGTCCGGAGCGTCTCCTGTGCCCGGTTGACCTTTTCCACATCGGCCGTGACCGTTCTCATGCCGATGAGTTTTTTGAGCAGTTCCACGTAGGCGGTCATGTTTTCGCTGTTCATCTATTTTTCCTTCCGCGTAAAGAAAGATTCCATATTTTTCTTTGCCAGCAGGGGCAGAAGGTCGTCATAACTCTCTTCCACACCGTACTTCGAGGCTTCCGAGGCGATCTCTGCGAGGATGGCTTCATCCATGCGGATGAGCTGTTTTACCGGTCCGGCGCCGTAATTCCGCGCGTTGCTGTCGGAGCCCCACAGCACTCTTTTTCTGATGCGGGGTATGCCGCAGAGATAGAGTTTTTTCAGCACGTCCCGGCGGTAAATGTCGGGGGTCCCGGGCGTGAGGTCGGCGTAGGCGTCCACATCGTTGGGCCCCCAGCGGAATTCGCCGAAGACGGCGTTGTATTCGTCGGTCCACGGCCACCCGGTGTGGGCCAGCGAGAAGCGCAGTCCTCTGACCTGGCACAGCACCTCGAACTCCAGCGGCCGGTTGTACTTTGCCGCGGGACTGGTGTTGAAAAGGATCCCGCAGTGGAACGTCACCGGCAGTCCGGTCTCGGCCACGGCGCCCAGCGGGGTCAGGATGTCCCGGGGGTAACAGCGGACGCAGATGATCTTGAAGCCGCGCACGCCCTTTTCGGCGGCGCGGAAGATCTGTTCCCGCACATCGGGCTCCGTCGGGTCGATCCAGAACACCGGGAGAAAACCGGGGGTCTGCGAGGTGAACTCCAAAACGTCTTCGAGCCGGGCCTGCCAGCGCTGGTCGGCCCCGGCCGTCCGGCTGTGTCCCGCCGGATAGGGACTTATGACCGCGCCGCCGTCGACGCCCGCCTCGGCGGTCTTCCCGAGAAATTCCCGCGGGGTGTCCCTGCCGGAATAATACAGATGGATGTGATAGTCGTACATGGGATCGGGGGGTCACTTCTTCTTGGATGTCTTGCCCTTGGATTTCTTCGAGCTCTTCTTGTTTTTCTGCGCGTCTTTTGCGGTCGCGGGCTTGTAATTCGAGGATTTCCACCGCGCGGCGGCCTTGACGCCGAGGATCGCCACGTCGGTCCTGCCGCTTCTGGTGACGAGTCTGCCGTCGGGTGCGAAGACGGCCAGCGTGGGGATGCCGCTGACCTGCAGTTCTTTCTTCAGCGCGGCGCTCTCTTCGCCGCCGAAGGGCAGGGCGTACCAGGGCATGTTGTCCTTTTTCATGTAGTCGAACATGGCCTGAGAGGACTTGTCGCAGCTGGCGAAGACGATCTCGATGTTGTTCTTTTTGGCCGCCTGCCGGTGGAACTTCACCAGCTGGGGCGTGAAGGCCCGGCAGGGACCGCACCACGAGGCCGAAAAGTAGACGCAGACCGTCTTGCCTTCGAGGGCCTGTTTCGTATCGACCTCCCGGCCCGCCGAAGTGAGCAGTTTTGCGCCGAATTTTTCGACGGCCCACGGTTTTTCGCCGTCCCCGGCGGCGAAGAGGAAACCCGAGAGCAGGATTCCGGTCAGAAGAAGCAGTTTTTTCGTTTTCATTTTACGCATTTCCTTTTTTTTACATGTTGTCGAGAAGCTCTGCAAAGTCCGCCGCGGCGCGGGCCAGTGTGCCGGGGCAGACGCTCCCGCCGCCGAGGCAGAACCAGCCGTCGAAATTCCGGCAGCGGAGGATGGAGACCAGTTCCTTCACTTCGCCGTTGCCCTGCGCCGGGGGCCGGGCGGAGCCGTCCCACAGGGCGTCGCAGAGGTCGAGCTGGCCCGTGATCCTTGCGAAACGCTCCTGCCGGAACGAGCGGAAAGGCCTGTCTCCGGCGGCGGCGAGATTCGCCGGATTCAGACAGGCGCGGACCCTGCCGTTGAAATCGTTCACCGCCCGCGCGGCGGTCCGCGCCGTGTGGTTGATGTTGCGCAGGTCCGCGGCGATGCCCGACTCCAGCAGGAGCTCCGCCGCCTCCCGGGCGCCGACGGGCAGGATCACCCGTTCGATCCCCGCCGTTTTGACCAGTTCGACCAGTTTTTCGGGGGCGTCGGGGGAAGCGTAACAGCTCAGAGCGCTGATCCCGATCCCCTCCGCCGTCAGTTCCTTCACCGCGGAAGCGAGTTTCGCGGGCTCCGTCAGGGCGCAGGGGCGGCCCTGAATGTGATCGAGTTCCACGTATCCGATCCCGGCGGCGTGGAGATTTTCGATCATTTCCGGCACGTAGCGCCCGGCCAGCCGGGAGGATGCGGCAAGTCGGAAGGATTCGTGCTTCAGGCGGTCGGAAAAGATCGCCGCCCGCTGCCTCACGCAGTCCTCGCAGGCGGGATTGCCGCACAGGGCGAAGGCGGGGTCTTTCTTCCCCAGTTCCAGCGCGATGCGCAGCATGTCGGCGGACTTCATCAGGCGCACCTGCGCGCTGCCGATGCGCCGCGTTTTCATGATCCCCGCCTCGCGGAAGACGCGGTCCAGTCCGATGAAATTCCTGTGAGGACCGGGATAGTATCTGTAGGTCTTGGTGACGTTCCGGCCGTCGGGCGAGGTGAACGTGCAGGTTTCGTTTCCCAGATAGGGCAGCTGCAACAGGGCTTCGGCGCTGTGGAGAGAGGTGTTGCGGTCCTGATCGACGCCCAGCAGGCAGACGTATCCGCCCATGTCGGCCAGTCTTGTGAAGGGGGTGTCTTTGCCGTGGGCCGTTTCGGCCCGCCAGTGATCGCGCAGCAGGACTTCGGCGTCCCTGCCCAGCGCGGCCAGCGTGCCCGCGGGAGCGGAACTGATGACGGCGCCGGGGCGTTTTTTCAAGGTTTCGGTGATGACGCCCAGTGCGCCGAAGACCGGGACGAGAAGCGTCCCTTCCCGTCCGAGGACCTCGAGAAAGGCGTCGATGACCGCGTCGGGGCCGCCTTCGACTTTTCCCAGACTCGAAAGCGAACTGTGCAGAAGCACTTTGTCCCCTCCGGCAAGTCCCAGTCCGCGCAGACCCGAAGCGATGTCCTGTTTGTTCATGGTGACAGCATTTTCCTTGTGTTTCGGAAGTTGAAAGATCCTATTCTTCGGCGACGACGCGGCAGGGGACCTGCATCACGCCGGGCATTTTCGAAAAAAGAACGGTGAGACGGACCTGCGGAGCCGTGAGTTTCCAGAGGTTCACCGGACGGCAGACGGTTTTGACTCCGGCGGAAAAGAGTTTGAGAAAAACGCCTTCCAGCGCCTTGCTCTCGTAGATGTCCGAGACCAGCAGTTTGTATCCCCTTCCCGTGATCCACGTCACGGCGCTGTCGTCGAGATAGACGCTGCGCTCCTCCACGTCGAAGAAGTCGAGCGGCGGCTCCAATGCGTTGATTATGAGCGCCTCTGCGGGGCCGGACGCCCGGCACGCGGCGGCCAGTTCCTTCCCCGATACCGGACCGTCGCCGCTGCGTTTGGTCAGGTGAATGACATGAGCGGGAACGCGGTAGACCGACTCGACCGGACAATTCTGCGCGGACACGCCGTCGTCCGTTTCGGCGATGTGGCCGGGAAAGTCGATGTACGACCCGGTCATGCCGTCGCAGGTTATGGTGTAGACGATGCCCGTGTACTCCGTCCTTGCGGACCGGAGCGGGATCTTCTCCCGCCGGAAAGTCGGTTCGAAGCGCTCTCCCGTGAAATCCTTTGTGAGATCGATGATGGCCATGCCCTCTCCTGTCTGATCTTTTTGACTGCCGACAAATATAGAGCCTGTTGCCCGATAAGTCAAGAAGAGCTCTCCGATCCGCACGGGAAAAGATCACGGCAGTCAGGAGGAAACGGCGGGACCTTTATGACGGCGCCCTGTTCGACGAGCCGCTTCTGCAGAGAAGAAACATCCAGCGTGCGCAGTGAACAGCCCTTTGAAAGCGTCATGGCGGCGGCGGTGCCCGCGGCTTCGCCGGTGATCATGCACCCGGGCACGACACGGATCGAGGACTGCATGGCGCGGTCGGTCGAAATACAGCGTCCGGCCGCGAGCAGATTCTTCGTGTTTTTCGGCAGCAGCGCCCGGTAGGGAATGCCGTAGTTCTCTCCCGCGGCGTAGGCGACTTCGATGATCTTCTTCTCGACCGCCGCCTGTTTTTCCGCATCGCCGCCGCTTGCGTGGATGTCCACGGGATAGGCGAAACTGCCGATGTCGTCGTCGAAATGACGGCGGGCAAAATAATCGTCGGAAGTCATTTGGTATTCTCCGGCGATCCGGCGGGACTCCCTGACGCCCAGCATGTCGGCCGAGAGGGTGAGACCGCTCTTTGCGAATCCCGCCACTTTGTCTCTGAAAAATTCATGGTAGCGCCGCGCCAGCGCCCGGCCTCTGGTCCACGCTTCGCTGCGTGAAAAAATGTCCAGCACGTCGGTGCCGTAGATGTGTCCGAGGTTGCCCGCGCCGCAGCCCTCGCCGTTGCGGAAGAAACCCACGAAGTGGTGTTCGTCCACGGGAAGCTCATGGTTCTTTTCGGCTTCGCTCCACTCCCTGCGGCCGATGCCGTTGCACCGGTCGTCCGGGTAGCTGATGTTGTCGTACATCACGCAGAGCGTCGGAGCCATGACTTTTCCCTCTTCATCGCCGTACTCGAAGGGGACTCCGGCCAGCGCCGCCAGATTCGCGTCTCCGGTGCAGTCGATGAAGATCTTTCCCGTAACGGCGAAACCGCCGCAGGGTGAGAAACATCTCAGCGCCGTCACTGTGCCGTTTTCGACCGCGCAGTCGGTGACGACGGTTTCGTAGAGAACTCTTGCCCCCGCTTCGGCAAGCATCATGTCGGCGGCCCTTTTGACGCTTTCGGGGTGGATGTTCTGCCAGCGGTAACTGGTTTCGGCAAGTTTCATGTCCGCCGTGATGCGCTCAACGAATTCCCTGCAGATGCCGTTGGCGAGGACGTCTTTGCCGTCGGTCATGCAGATGATGCTGGTGAGAAGCCCTCTTGCCGCCATGCCGCCGCAGCAGCCGGACTGTTCGATGAGCAGGGTCTCCGCTCCGTTGCGCGCGGCGGCGACCGCGGCGGCGATCCCTGCCGTTCCCCCTCCGACGACCACCACGCCGGCCGAAGCCGCCGTGTCCAGAACTCTCGCGGGAAACGATACTTTTTCTTTCATGGAAAACCTCAATTCTTTTTCGTCAGCGTTATGACGACGGGCACGCGGGCGGGAACTTCGAGAGAGACGGCAAGTCCGCCCTCTCTTTCGAACGCCAGTTTCTCCGGATACAGGGTCCGGCAATCGTATTCCCCCGCGGGCAGGGACCTCTTCAAATCGGCTTCGGCTTTGACCGGCTTTTCGGAAATGTTGTAAAGCACCAGCGCGTATGAGCCGTCGGGGGCCTGAAACACCGTGCCGATGACCGCGTCCATCAGAATGTCGAAGTAGCTGGCGCTGTAACTTCTGTGCCATTTGACCCGCAGGGACTCAGCCTTCTGGACGATCCGGGGAGCCCTGAGCAGCCGGCCGTAAACGAAGTACTTTTTTCCGGCGGCATAGGCCGCGTAACGCTCTTTCGATGTCGTCCGGACGATCTCATTATTTCCGTAGGTGTAGAGCAGATTGAAGATGTTCCAGCCCGGCGTCACGCCCCAGCACAGGGCCAGCGCGTTTTTCGCCACATAGCCGAGGGCGTTGTCCCGCTCCGTATCGTGGCGGCTGGGCCAGAGGCCGTGCATCATGGTGTAGTCGCCGTAGACCGTCTGCACCATGGGGATGGCGGTCACCCGGCCGCCCTCCAGATAGGCGTTGGTGGTGTTGCAGACGAGATAACCGTCCAGATGGGCGATGTTGCCCTCCCAGAAACTCTCGGCGGTGAAACAGAAGCCGGGATTGATCCTGCGGGCCCGCTCACGGAGCGTTTCGAGGAGTCTGTGCTGCCCCCTGATGTACCCCGTGCCGCCGCCGGACTCGGACGAACAGGCGGGCGTGAAGTTGAGATACGTGCCGCCGTGATTGCCGGAGTCGAGATAGGCGGCGTCGAATCCGGTTTCCGCCATCTTGACGATATTGTCGCCGAGGGCCTTCGTCCAGGCCTCTCCCGGGTAGGCGATGAGGTCCTGCACCGGATTTTTATAGGGCCATTTGATGAACTGCCCGTAATAGTTGCGGACGAGATTCTTTTTGGCAAGTTCGGGATCTCTTCTGAAACTGGGACTGCCGTCGCTCCAGCCGGTGCACTGGATATATCCCATGATCCGGACCTGATTATCCTTGAGGGACTTGAGAACAGTCCTGTCGGCGTCGTCGATGGGAAAACGGTCCGGGTCGCCGAAGTGGAAGCTCCAGTCGCGGTTCCGCCCCCAGTAGGTGAGGAACACGCCCAGCGGGTACTGGGGAAAGTCCCTGCGGAAGCGGCGCATCATGGGTTCCTGACTGTCGTGCTTTTTTCCGACGTACTGCCCCCACTCGACGATGTCCTTGAACCACTGCGGCAGATTTTTGCGGACACTCGTCCTGCCCTCTTTGCACCAGAACTGCGCGGTCGCCCAGCCGCGGTAGATCTGACAGCCGTCGTACCAGTCGCCGTCGAAAGTCCGGACCACCGCGGGATAGGGTATCTTCCAGCTTTGGGGCACTTCGCGCATGTTGTTGGGAACGTTGCGCAGGGTCCACGAAACGCCCTCTTTTCTGCCTGAGGCGATCTCCCAGCGCTTGATGTACTGCTCCGGATCGTGGACGCCCAGATAGAGGCCGTCGGTCCCGTTGTAAAGCACGTCCATATGCATGCTGTGCCCGGAACGGTTGGGCTGGCAGATGCGGTCCTTCCTGAAAAGCCCCTTCTCCACGGGGTTGCGGATCAGCCTGCCGTTGAAAAACGGCGTCGCAAGGTAATCGTCTCCGGGCCGCCCGTTGATGCCGCCGAGACCGCCGATGACGGGATAATCGAAGTAGAACACGGTGTATTTTTTCGACCGGTTGTCGAAACTTGCGGTGAAGACGAAGGACTTGCCGTCGCCGGAGAGTTTTATCTGCACCCGGACGTCGAGCACGCCCTTTTCGCCGCCGACGTCAAGATTTTTCCACGTCATGACGACCGTTTTCGAATCGGCTTTCAGCGCCGTTTCGGCGTGGGAAAAATCCAGGGCGGCGATCTTCAGGTCGGCGGCGGCATCGTCGGAACCGCCCCCCCCGTTGTCATCCCGTTCGGGGTCGATCGAAAGCGGCGCAACTTCCGGCAGTCTGAGGCCGGAAATGTCGATTTTTTTGAACGTCATGCTCCAGAGGGAACGGCGGGGCTCGAAATTGATGAACTCCGTTTTTCCGTCTTTGACGATGCCTGCAACGCCCCCGCCCTGCCGCGGATGGAGAAACTTCATTTCCGACGTTCCGCCTTTGAGACTTGCGGACGCCGCGTCCTTTTTCCCGAGCGCGGGCACGATGACGAAGTCGTCGAAATCGGCGGTCCCGCCCTTCGTGCGGATCACCAGCATGAGATTGCGGACTTGCGCGGGAACGTTGAAGGGGATCTCGTATGTCTTCCACGCGCCGCCCAAAACGAACCACTCCTTGCGGAGGGGGACGAAAGAGGGCTTGACGCCGGTCATTGAAACGGCGGCGGAAAAACTCCCCCCGCCCCTGGCGCGCAGACGCAGTATCCAGTCTCCCTGCTGCGGAACGATGCTTCCCGTACGGCAGAAGGAGGTCCCTGTCGTGGAGATCCGCAGAAATTTATTGCCCGCTTCGGCGCGGACTTCGGCCTTTCCCGCCTTGGCGCTGTTGGCCCACTCCAGCGCCATCGCGCCGGGCCGGTCGTCCTCGAAGGAGACGTTGGCGATGGTCATGGGCCGGGGCTTCACATAGGGGGCGGGCTGTTTTTCGGTGCTCAGTCCGAGGTTGAAATTCACCAGCGTCTTGAGCCAGGCGGGATAGGTCTCGCCCGTCACCGTGCCCGCGCCCGAAAGGGCGGCGCCGTAAGTGATGCTGTCTCCGAGGCAGAGGATCCGGTCGTTGTCCCGGACTTTTCCTTCGAGGACCCGCGCCACGGTTTCGGCCAGCAGTTTCGCCCCTTCGGAAGTGAGGTGCAGACCGTCCTTCACGCCGGAGTTGGCCGCGTTGCGGATCAGGCTCGCCCGGTCGCCCGAAGCGCCGCCTTTTCCCATCACTGCGGCGTGAAAATCGTTGAGGATGATGCCGTTCCGCGCCGCAACCTCCGCGACGGCTTTGTTGTATTTTGCGATCCTCCGCGACGGCGGCAGACCGTCGGGGTACTTGTGCCGGGCGTCAATATAGCTGTCGATGCAGGGATTGCACGTGTTGAGCACGATGACGCGCACGCCGCTTTTGCGGGCCAGCCGGATCATTTTGCCGAAATTGGCCTTGAACTCCTTTTCCGGAACCAGCGCACGGGAATTCACCGCGTCATTGGCGCCGTACCCGATGACGAGGACCGAGGGTTCGTACTGTTTGAGAAGCGCGTCTATGCGTTTGACGCCGTCGGCCGTGCTGTGGCCGCCGATGCCCGCGTTGAAGACTTGGACCCGGGCGCTCAGAAGCAGCGGGACACAAAGGAGCCATGCGAAAAAAAGTTTAGCCATTTCAAGATCCTTCCAGTCACTTGTTTTCGGGCCAGATCATTTCTTCTTTGACGGTGAATTTATCCTTGAGGCCGCCGGCCGTGGCGGCCCGTGCGCTGCCGTCGGCGCACCAGACATTGGCCCGCAAGGCGTGCCGGGGATTGACGAGGTACTTGTTGCCGTATTTTCCGTTGCCCAGCAGAGGAACGTTGCTCACCTGGATGCCGTGATTCGCGTTGCCGGGGCGGTACAGGGCGCTGTCGCAGAGCATGATGAACGCCGGCGGCGAAAAGCTGTATTCGTTCCCGTCGGGATCCGCGTCCTTGAAACTGCCGCCGACACGGTAGGCGAATTTTTCGTCCACCAGCGCGTCCGCGTTCTGCCGGGAGCGGATGCCGAAAGTGTAGTTCTGGTCATAAAGCGCCGGATTGACGGCGGGACACTTCGTCACGCCGATGGTGCTGTTGACGCTCTTGTTGGTCGAGATGGTCACGAATCCCGCCCGGGCGAGCTGGTAGCTCCAGTTGTAGACGCCCGACTTCAGGATCGGGAAGTAATCCCGGTTGCTGTCGGCGTACTGCTGCAGATAGTGGCCCGAAGACTTGATGTTGTTCATGCACGACGCGGCCTTGGCGCGCTCCTTGGCTCCGTTCAGCGCGGGCATGAGCATGGCGGCCAGGATCGCGATGATGGCGATGACGACTAAAAGTTCGATGAGTGTGAAATTTCTTTTCATTTTTCCTCCGGCAGTTTGATGTTTTCCGTTCGCAATACAGGACTTGGCATGAAATTTACCGTTTTTCGGGAAACCGTTTGACGAAGTCCAGCGCTTCCCGCAGCGAGAATGTCGCAAGACCGATATGGATGTCGCCGCAGCCGTAGTACATCATGACTTCGTCGCCGACCGCCACGTTGGCGCAGGGGAACACGCAGTACAGTCCGCGGCCGTTGTTCTCGTAGGGCATGTCGGGAGAGAAGACCGGTTCCGGCGTGCGGGCAATGACCTTGCGCGGATCTTCGCGGTCCAGCAGCGCCAGACCGATCCGGTAGACATCCTGACGGTCCACGCCGTGATAGGTCATGAGCCAGCCGTCGTCGGTGGGGATCGGCACGCCGGAGCCGCCGACTTTGAGCTCTTCCCACTTCTGCCGGGGAGCCAGCAGCAGGACTTCGTCCATGATGTCCCTGCCGTCGACCATGTCCCACGGCATTTCCCGGCGGTTGGTACTCCAGAAGTCAAGTCTGTCGGAGAAGGCCAGCCAGACGCAGCCGGGGTGATAGTGCAGCGGCAGCATCCACGGGACGAAGGCCGTGGGCCGGTGGAGCATGGCATATTTGCCGTTGATCTTCTCGGGAAACAGCGCCACGTTGGCGTCGCAGATGTGTTCGCTGGTGATGGGCCCCAGCTTTTCAACCGTTTTGAAGTCATCGGTGACGGCCAGTCCGACCCGGCGGTAATTGTCGGTCCACACGGGATTCGTGTTGCCTCCGGGCCCCAGGCGGCGGATGCCCGCGGCGTAGTCGAGGCCGTTGAAGGAACGCCCGGCGTAGGCGATGTAATACCGGCCCTCCAGATATGTGACCCGGGCGTCCTCGCATCCGGCGTGATCGAAGTCGGAGGGATCGTCGGACGGCGCAAGCCAGGGCCCTTCCTGCTCGGTGAAATGAAACCCGTCGCGGCTTTCGGCATAACCGAGGCGGATGACACCGTCCCGGGGCCTCGGATCGGCGGTGAAGACCATGTGGAATTTTGCCCCGTCCCAGACAACGCCGGGATTGCGGGCGGTCCCCCGCCACCGGACGCCGGGGCGCGGACCCATGATGGGATTTCCCGAATACCTTTTGATTTCGAACATTTGCGGCACCTTTATTTTCCTTTTCTCTCGACCAGTTCGGACCGAAGTTTTATGACGCGCTCCGGACTTTCCCCGTCGGAAGAGAGGAGCCGGAGAGACTCGATGACCATCTGCGAATAGGGGACCTGCATCGTGTCGAAGCCCCATTGTTCGGAAAAGTGCGGATAGAGATTGTCGTACCCCGCCACGGCGACGCCCGTGACCTTCTCCGCCTCGAGGGCGCGGCAGACGCCCACGGCGAGAAGATCGTTGACGCAGAACACCGCCTGCGGGCGGCGGCCCGACCGCAGCAGACGGGTCATGGCGAGAAAAGCCCACTCTTCCTGTTTGAAGCGGTCCCGCCGGAGCACATCCTTTGCTTCGACGGGAACGGAATACTCCCGCAGCGCCGCCAGAGCGCCGCGGAGCCGGTCGCAATAAGTACGGTCCCCGGGGTCGAGATCGACGTTGAAGATAACGAAATCATTGCATTGCAATGAAATGAGATGCTCGATCATCCGGTAGGCTCCGCGATAGCCGTCGTCAACGACGGCGGTCATATTGGGGGGAAGATCGTTGATTTTTTCCATGACGTAATTGACGAAGAAAAACCTTTTTTCGGGGAATTTCCGCGCCAGCTCCACGGCGGCATCGAACTTGCCGCTGTCGAGGACGAGGACGCCTTTGAAATCGAATTCCCGCGACCGATCGTAACGGCGGATGACTTCTTCGGGGGACCCGGAAACGAGCACGGGCGTGATGCCGAATCTGCCGCAGCCCTGCAGAATGCCGCAGTAGAAAACGCTTGACAGCGGATAGTCGAAGGGCGTTTTCTCGCTGTATTCCGTCCAGACCGCACAGACGGCGTGCCTGACCAGATTTTCCGGACCGCCGACGAAAGTTCCCTTTTTGGGACGCCTGAAACAGACCCCGTCCTTGACCAGCTCCTGAACGGCGAGGTACGCCGTCCTGACGCTGATCCCCGCGCTGTCGGCGATGACATTGACCGCGGGCAGCGGCGTGTTCTCCGGATACTTGCCGCTCTTTATATCCGCCAGGATCTCGTTTTTCAACCGCATGTAAACCGGCAATTTTGCGCCCGGCAGCATATTTTACCCTTTTTGCAAAATGATTTTACTTTGATTTTACTATTAATCTACACCGGCGTCATTCTTCTGTCAAGGGCCGGATGAAAAAAGTCGCGGAAAAACTGACGGCATCGCCGCCGGCGCCGGATCTGCGGCGCATTGCGAAAGGCGGATGGCCGCTTTTGCGATTTTTGCCGCCGCGGCCTTGTTTTATCGGGGAAAGCGCCTATATTGACAGGTGGGGAAGCGGGTGTCTCTGCCGGACTTTTTCGGAAGGGACGCGGAAGAAAAGGCACATCCGAACCGGACGCGATCCCCGGGGAAGGAGGAATATGGGGCATAGATCGCATGAGTGTGTACGGTCGTTCGAAAAACGGCGGTCCCGGTCTGTTGCGGAAACGAAACGGGACCGGCAGGGCGGAGTCCCCTGACTGACACTTTGCCGGAAGTCACAGGCCCTGAACAGCGGAAAGCGGGAGAGCCGGGGGGCTCGGCTCGACCGCACAGAGGAAAGGGCGGTCCGAATGTCTTACGTCAGAAATATCGCATTGGCCCCGAATGAAGGATGCACCTGTCCCGGATGCAAGTCATGGCTCGACCACTGGGAGAGGAAGACCCGCCGCACGGCCCTGATCTGCGGTGCGACCGACTGCCGGAAGCCGGCCATGCTCGGCGGACACGTCAGAGTGAGCGGGAATCCGGTTTCCCATTACGTCGTTCCCCTGTGCAAAGCCTGCAGTGAAAGAACGGACGAGTTCTATGTGGATAAGGAACTCGTCTCTTCCGAATGCGAAAAGAACTCCCGGGTCTGGTGATCCGGACATGCCGATCCGGCGCAGATCAGAACGAAACGTGAACGTTTCCCGAGATCTTCGTCGGCGGCAGCATGACCTTGAGGCCGGGGCGATCCATCCAGTCGTCCCGGTCCCAATCACGCAGCAGCAGGGGATCGGTGGGCGGCCCCCAGGGATTGAGGTCGATGATGAGGATGTCCTCGTCTCTCGTTATATAGATATCCATGACGAAGTCGCTCACCGGCAGCTGCCAGACCACGTCGTCCGCCAGCTTTCGGGCCATGTTCCAGTAGTGTTTGCCGTTTTTGTCCAGCAGGGGGAAGTGGCGGATGAGCCAGTACTGGCTCATGGCGGACAGCACGCCGCCGCGGATGAAGAGGCGGAACTCCCGGGCCTGATTGATGCGCCGGAAAGGACGCAGACAGATGAAATTCACCTGTCCCGCGGCGGCTGAATGCCGGATCTTTTCACTCTGAAGAAGAAATCTCCACGCGCTTTCCGGAGAGTACACCGCACCGCGCTTGCCGAGAAAACGCTCCGTGTCGGTGGGGGAACACGTGTCGGTCGAAGTGAAACAGTTGCCGGGGATCTTCGACATGGGCTGACGCAGATCTTCGACGACCTGTTTCGACACCGATCCGGGCATCAGGGCCCTCTCCTCGTCGGAGGCGGCCAGAAGCGCCGCCGCCTCCGGGCGCAGACGCACGAAAGCCGTCGGAAAGGCATGGCTCGCCAGATAGGGATACCAGTTGGGCATCCTGAGAAATTCGTCAGTTCCTTCACTCATGATCCGATCCCTGAGCTCGAGTTTCGGCAAATTCGCGTTCGAACCGCGAGGAGACGTAAAGCCAGTAGATCACCAGTCCCGCCATGTACACCGTGCTGAAGCTGAAAAGGGGCAGATCCAGCGCGGGAAAGACCGAGGCTACGGCCAGAGCCGGAAAACCGGCATAGAGCCCGATCTTCCAGAATTCGGCGTAGTTGAGACACCGCGGCCGCCGGGAAGAGGCGGTGAGCCGGAACATGCCGACGAAGACCGCCGTGTAGATGAAGGGCAGCAGAACGGTGAGCAGCAGATTGTGAAAGGCCAGCCCGATGCGGAGAACTCCGGTGACGGCCGCGGTCAGTTCGCCGACGGTGAAGGACTCCCGGCCCGGCAGTTCCCATTTCCACGGAGAGGTGAGCGGCAGGTGCGCAAGTTCGGCGGTGCTGACGACCCGGTTGCCCGAAAACTCCACTTTCGCTTTGCCCGGCGTCACCGTGTTGGCGACCCACGTCCCGGACTCGCCGGCAACGGCCGTGGCGAATCCCCGCGGGGCCCAGAAAACGAAAAACAGGCTGTTTTCGACATCCTTTGCCGCAAGCGCCGCCTTTCCCGCCGGGAAATAGCAGAGCAGTCCTCTGCCCGGCAGGACGATGCTGCGGGCGCGGGCGGGGTCCTTTGACGGGACCAGACCTTCGGGCGTGTTCAGAACACGGTCGCCGAAGACCGAAGCGAACATGCCGGCGCAGGCGCGGATGCGGGGTTTCTCGCGCCCCAGTTCGCCGGAGGTGATGAACAGCGTGCAGACGACTCCCAGCAGGATGACATGAAAAATCGTCCGGCCCCAGGACTGCCCGCGCAGACGTTCGAACACGGAGACTCCGGAACAGACGCCGAAAAACGCGGAGAGAAACGACACTTTGGAACTCATTTGCGCGTCACTCTGCGGTAATTGCAGCGGCTTCCCGTTTCCAGCAGACGCCGCATCTGCCCGGCGATGCGTTCCCCTGCGGCGGGAGAGAGACGGTCCGTAAAGAGGATCCCGTCGAGGTGATCCGTTTCGTGCTGGAGACAGCGGGCCAGCAGACCGCCGCACTCGCCCTCGACGACACTTCCGTCGAGCAGCTGCGCCCGAAAAGCGATGCGTTCGGGACGCACCACGGGCGCCCATATCTGCGGCACCGAAAGACATCCCTCCTCGCGCTCGCAGACGGCATCGGATCTCCCTGTCACTTCGGGATTGACCAGCGCCACGGGCATGGCGTCGTACATGCGCGCTTCGAACTCCGTGAGCCCTTTCGCCGCTTCTTCCTCGGAAAGCGGCACGTCCACCACAATGAGACGCAGCGAAACACCGTATTGGGGCGCGGCCAGACCGATGCCGTCAAAGGCATCCATGCAGCGGATCATGTCCTCCGCCATCTCGCGTATCTCGGGCGTCACCGCACCGACCGGAGCCGCCGTCAGGTTCAGCACCCGGTCTCCCGCCGTTCTGACCTCGTATTTTTTTCTGGCTTTGAGCATAGGATCCGGAAAAAAACGTTACTTCCCGGCCGGTTCCGTCGCGGTCGCGGGGATCTGCGGAGCAGCTTTGGCCGCGGGCTCGGCCTTCTTGGCGGGCTCAGCCTTCTTGGCGGGCTCAGCCTTCTTGGCAGGCTCAGCCTTCTTTGCGGGCTCGGCCTTTTTCACAGGCTCGGCCTTCTTTGCGGCCTCGGCCTTCTTTGCGGCCTCGGCCTTTTGGGCAGTTTTGGATTTTTTTGCGTTGGCGGCGTTTTCAAGCCCGGGAGCGTTGGACGCCGGTTTGCCGGACTCCTGCTTTGCGTAGTAGTCGGCGTTGTTGACGCCGACGGCGGCATCGAGCTGGGCGCGGGCGTTCTGGATGTTGATGTAGCTCGACGCGAGGTTGCTCTCGGCGGTGACCAGGTCGCGCTGTGCTTCGTTGAGACGGGTCAGCTCGGCGTTTCCGGCACGGTACTCGTCGTCGACCAGATCGCGCTGTTTCTTCGAGAGGTCGCGGATCTGGAGATAGAGTTTGTTCTTTTTGACGCTCTGCAGGTAGTTGGCGTAGGCGGAGCGGACTTCGCGCACCACGGTGAACCACTGGGTGGCGACGGCGTAGTCGGCGACGGCCAGATAGGCCTGGTATTCACGCACTTTGTTGTAGCGGACAAGGCCGTTGAAAATGGTCCAGCTGGCGGAGAGCCCGTAACTCAGCGAGGGGGTGTTGCCGTAATCGTGGGCGTTGCGGGGATACTCGTAATCGTGATAGCGGTTGAGACCGGTGTTGTAGCCGAAACTCACGAAGGCGTTGGCCTGCGGAGCGTAACTGCTGTAGGTGGAGTACATCTGATAGCGGGCGACTTCCAGCTGGTCGCGGTAGCCCTTGAGGTCGGGGCGGTTGGCCAGAGCCGCGTCGAGGTACACCTCGGCCGGAGGCAGGTTCTCGACGCTGTTCTTGAAATCGCTGTCGAAGCCCAGATCGGCGGGCAGCGTGCCGTCGGGATAACCCATCAGCAGCGCCAGCGCGTAAACGGCGGTCTCGTACTGATAATCGGCGGCGATCAGACCGACATCGGCGTTGTTCATGAGGATCTGGAAGTTCAGCACATCGCTCAGGGGAACGGCGCCCGCGTCGAACTTGTACTGGGTATCCTTGAGGGAGGTCTGCTGGAATTTGCGGTCCTCCGCGGCGATGCGGCGGTTCTCGATGGCCAGAAGGACCTCGTTGTAGGCGTAGGCCACGGAGCGCATCAGCAGGCGGCAGGCGTCGGCTTCGAGGTGTTTTTTGTATTCCACCGTCTGTTTGGCGGCGAGCCAGTTGAACTCGCGGGCGAGACCGTCGAAGAGCAGCAGACTGGCGGTGACGCCGGTGCTGGTGGTGAAGCTGTCGGTGCGGCGGTGTTCACCGGGCCGGCCGTAATCGGCGGCATTGACCTGATGGGTCGCCCAGCTGTGGTTGTTTTTCATGTTGAAGTCGGCGGTGATGACCGGCGAATAAGCGCCCAGCGCCTGATAGTATTTGGAGCGGGCCGCGTTGATCGAAAACGCCGCCGAGAGGTAATCGGGATTGTTCTGCAGCGCGATACGCTGGGCGTCCGCGAGGGAGAGAGTCTTCATGCCCTTGAACAGTTCGTCATTCTTGTCTTTCTCCCTGTGGGTAAAGGAGTCGCCGTACGTCGCCCTGGGGGCGGCGGGATAATTGTAACACCCGCAGATCAGAAGCAGTCCGGAAGCCAGAGAGATCAGTTTTGCAGTCGCTTTCATTCTTCACTTGTCCTATTTAACAGGCTGTTCAGGTTTTTTACCGTCCAAATTTAGGAAATCTTAACGGATTACTATACCACAAAAACAGAAAATTTCAAGTCATTTTCGACTTGCCGGACCGGATTTCCGGGATGTTTTTCGGGCGGGTGCCGCCGACGGCCCTGCCAAGGCTCCCGCTGCGCCTTTTGGCGTCCCCGAAAAGAACGGGACAGCCGGTTTTCCGCAGCGTACCGCGGGGGTACGCTCCTCAAAACCGTCCGTCCCGTCTTTTCCGCAGCGCACCGCAGGTCCGGCGCCGCTGCTTTTCCGGCGCCGTCACGGTCCGCTTGCCGCACCGTGCCGCAAACTGACCGTCTCCACTGCCGGGCGAAAAACTTCCGTTCGCAGGGAACGGAAGAAGCGGATCACTCGAAGCGGCGGGGAAGCTCGGGTTGGATCCTTTCGAGCATATCGGTCACTTCCCTGACCCCCTCCACTGCGGAGATCACCTGCCGAACTCTCTCCGCCGCCGCGTCGGAAGAAACGCTTCCGTGCACGGTGATCCGGCCGTCGCTGCAGCCGATCTCCGGAAACTGGACCGGAAGATTCTCCGCATCGAAGAGAGCGCACCGCACCCGCTGCGCCGTCAGCTCGTCCCGCAGTCTGTCCGGTCCTCCGGACTGCCGTTCCGCCGCGGCGATCAGAGGCCGGAGAAATTCCGCGACGGTCCTCATGTCGGTTTTTTCCGTGTTGATCACCAGATCGTACTGGGCGGGATCCCGCCAGTCCCTGCCGTAATGATGCCGGCAGAAGCCGATGCGTCCCTGATCGCTCGCCGCGATCGCCTTCGCCGCCGCGTCGGCAGTACATTTCTGCTCCTCCGCGGTCCGCTTGACGCGCAGTTCCAGCGGCGCCGTAAAGCGCAGACGCAGGCAGCCGGTCAGACCGTGGAGCAGAAAGTTTCCTCCCCGTCCGATCAGGGCCGCGTTGCCGCTCTCCGCCTCCGTGAGAACGGCAAGTTTCAGCGTCAGCGCGTAGATGTCCACCGCGTTCTGCAGCCTGTCGAAAAAATTGGGTTTGCGCTCGTCAAACCGCCCCATGAGTTTCCGGTCCGCGCCCCGTTTGAGAAAGTGCTCCTCCAGAACGGTCCGGTCCACGCATCTCAGGCCCAGATCGCGGCAGAGCGCCTGTTCCCCGGCTTTGCTGAGTGCCCCCATTTCACGTGCGATGGTCACGATCGGCATTTTGCACCTCCCCCCGGTTTCCCCCGAAGTTGCCCGCGGCAGCTTCGGGGACTGTTTTTTACCTCTGCGCGCCCTCATCGGAGCGGCGCGCAGTTATTCGGAGGCCGACGTTTCGGCCGGACGCCAGGACCACAGAAGATCTTTCACGGCGAAACGGTGTGCGCGGAGAAATGCCATGATCTCTTCGAGTTCGCGCCGGGGCAATTCCCTGTCGCGGGCGAGGATCCACAGATACGACATGCCGGAACCTGTGACGACGCTGTAACGGTAGTCGGGAGAAAGCTTTATGATCCGGTAAGCGCCGTAGAAGGGACGGAAGAACGAAACTTTGAGAAGCCCCTCGCCCTTTCGGCCCGCGGGATAGGCCACACCGGTGACGGATCTTTTTTCGCCGTCCTTCATGCCGCTGTTCACCACTTTGATCCCGCCGTCGGGCCGCAGGGAGTACTCGGCGCTCACCTCGGTCATTCCCTTTTCGAAGCGGTTGGGCAGACGGGCGATCTCGTACCACGTTCCCATGTAGCGCCCGGCGTCGAACCCCGTCACCGCGGGGATGTTCACCGTTTCCGAACAGCCGGAAAGGAGCAGAAGCGCCGGCGCGAGAAAATATTTTGTCAATCCTTTCATGAAAAACGCCTCCTCTGCCTGCATTATAAGTCGGGGAAGCGCATTTTTCAAGCGGAAGGACCGCGGACGTGTGAAAAAATCAGGCTTTTTCGGAAGCGGCGGCCTCTTTTTTGCGCAACGTATGGTAATAAAAGCTCAGGACGAAGTCCGTGGCCACCATTGCCAGATCGAGGATGTACAGCCAGAACACCCAGTCGCCGAAACTGGCGGAGCCGTTCCGCGAGAGGTGTCCGATGATGCCGGAGATGTAGCCCAGAATGACCAGCGACATGAAAATGAAACTCTTGCCGGCGGGGTTTTTCGCCCGGATGGTCTTGACGATCGCCGACGGCCAGCTGGCCCCGAAACAGATGAGCATGATGCCGACCCAGATATCCATGGATCTCCTCTCCTTTCAGAAAAATCACGCAAGACGCGGATCATCGAAACGGATGATCTCGCCGGTGTCTTCCGAGAGTTCCGCCGCGAAACAGAGTTTCATGGTGTTGCGGGCGTCCTCGGCGGACATTTCGGGCTTTTTTCCGGTCGCGGCCAGTTCGATCACGTGAAGATTCTGCCCCAGCACGTTGTGGTAGTAGAGCAGTCCCTCCTGTTTGGCGTCGAAGGTGATCTCCTCGACGATGCGGCTGTCCATGTATTCCGGCGTGTCGCTGAACTCCCAGCGGCGCATGCGGTGCTTGAATACATCGGCTTCGACGGCTCCCTTGGTGCCGCAGATGTGGAACTGCAGAAAGTGCCCGTCGTCCACCTCTTTCCTGCCGTCCCGCAGGGGGTCGCGGGCCAGATGGGACTCGGCGATGTACATGATGAAGTTCAGCACCGCCACCCGGCCGTCGGGATAGCGGGTCATGATCTGGTGATTGTCCCGGTGGTGGAAGTAGGGAACGACTCTGGCCGACGACAGGGAGTACACGCTTTCGGGAACGGCGTCGAAGTACCAGCGCTGCAGATCCAGATAGTGCGAAAGTTTTTCTCCGATGAGGAAACTGCCGGTGCTGAGACTGCGCCAGGTGTTTTTCTTGTGGAATTCGCAGCAGTAGTAGCGGCACTGGTCGTTGACCGGCGTGCCGATGAGTCCGGCGTCGATCCACTCCCGGAGCCGGGTGTACATTTTGGAGTAGTGCAGTTCGAAGCCCACCTGAAGAAAGGCCCCGGTCTCCCTCTCCACCCCGCACATGTGCCGGGCTTCGGCGAGACTGCATCCCATGGGTTTCTCCATGAGCACGGCCTTGCCGGCGCGCATGCACTTTTCGGCCAGTTCGACGTGGGTCTCGTTGGGAGAGGCGATCGACACGAACCCGATGGAGGGATCGGCAAGAATGCTCTCCAGCGACGCGGGCCGTATCTTCAGTTCGGCGCAGCGCGCATTGCAGCGGTCCGGATCGGGCTCGAAGCCGTAGACCTTGTCGATGTACGGCGACTGCAGGGCCGCCTGCACATGGGTTTCTCCCATCTGACCGATGCCGAGAACGGCGGCATTCATCTTCTTCATAAGACTCTCCCTGAAAAAAACATGATCTTTCACGGCAGACGCGGAGCGTCCCCGGCGTATCTGCGGTAATATACCACGGAATTATTTTTTTTCAACGGCGGGATGTGCGGGGGGCGTACCCGCCGCGGCTTTGAGTGCGGCGATATTCCGTCTGATGTTTTCATCGTTCGGACTGAGGGCCTGCGCTTTTTCGAAACGGCTGAGGGCCTCTTCCTTGTTTCCGAGACACAGGGCGGAGAGGGCCAGATAGAACTCCCTTTCCATGGGCTCGAACAGGCCGTAGAGTTTCGCCAGACGGCGGTAGACCTCCGCCGCCGCTTTGCGCATGCCCGCTTTCTGATAGACTCCCGCCGCGGTCAGCAGCACGCAGCGGGGATAGCCGCAGGGCGTGCAGACGAGCAGCTCCCAGGCCGGATCCCAGATGACGCGCTCCAATTTCTTCATCCCCTCCGCCGGTCGGCCGGAACGGACGAGAAGAACGCCGTCGAGAGAGGTCGTGAAAAAAATGATGATTTTCCGTCTGTTCTCTGAAAGATCCCCGTATTTTTCGTGCAGAAGAGCAACGCCTTTCCGGACTCCCGGCATATCCCCCTTGTCGAATTTTCGTACAGTGTCCGTAATCACGGAGCGGTAGTTCGGCTTCGGGACGGACAGCGCCGCCGCCATGTAGGAGTCCTGCGTCTCCCAGACGGAGACCTGACACCGGCACAGCGCCCCCATGAGCAGGACCGATGCCGCGGCTGCCGCGGCAACGGCTTTCCCCGCCGCGGGACGGCGGCGGATGAGGCCGCAAAGTGCCGCAGCGCTTCCCGTCAGCACGAACACGCTGGGAAAGTAACTGTATCTGTCGGCGAAATCCACGTCGCCGATCATGAACAGCGCCGGAAACACAGCCGCCGAAAAGCACATCAGAAGCGGCAGATGAACATAAGTCGCCATGGTGTTCCCCCGGCGCACGAGGACCAGAAGCGCGACGGTCAATGCACCGACAAGATACATGGGCCAGAGCGAATCGTTTTCGAACGAAAAATGAGGATAAAAGGGATTGAGGCCGACAGGGAAAAAAGTCTTCAGGAAATACATGCCGTACCGCCAGCCCATGACGGCAAGGGTGCGGCCGATCCCCTCGCTGCCGGGGGTCATGACCGGATCGAACACCAGTTTGTAGCCAGCGAACCATACAAGGGAGACCGCCCAATACGGACCGCTGTATTTGAGATAAGGCACCAACTTCGATGTGCGATACCGGCCCCACAGGCAAGCGGCGATGACGACGGGCAGCCCGATGAGGGCGGGCTTGACGAAAAAGGTCACGGCAAAGAGCAGCAGCGACAGAACGAATGCGCCCCGGTTTCCGTGCCGCATGAAACGGATGAAGAGAGCGATGCTCCATAACCCGAGGGACACGACCAGCACGTCCTTGCGTTCACTCAGCCAGGCAACGGACTCCGCCCGCTGGGGATGGACCGCCCAGAACAGCGCGGGCAGGGCTGCCCACAGGGTCGAAAAACGCAGCCACCTCAATCCGAAAAAAAACGCCGCGGCTCCCGCGAAGTGGAGCAGCACGTTCACGAACCGGGCGCCGAATATGAAATGCTCAGGCCCCCACACGAGATGATCCAGCATGAATGAGTAGCCGGCGAGAGGCCCCCACAATCCCAGTACGGGACGGCTCCAAAGCAGAAGATTCTCCCGTGTGAAGAGCAGCAGATGGCGGCGTTCCACGTAAATGGTGTCGTCCGAGAGTAGTTCCGTGAAGAAACAGGCGCGCCCGAAAACGACGGCGACCGCCGCCGCGATGACGGCAAGGGCGATCCAGTCCTGTTTTTTCACCGTCATGATCTCTTGAGGACCAGCGCCGTCCGGCAGGGCAGGTAGAGAGAAAGCCGGGCGCCGGCGGAGGTGAGGGCCGTGCGGTAAATCTGGCCGGGGGTCCGGCGGGCGAAGCCGTCGAAAGCCGCCTCGTCGCTGTCGAGGACCGGAACATACTCCCCGGGCAGCGCCTCGAAGCCGTAATCGACGTAACTGTTGACCGGGTGGAAGTTGAAGCAGAACCACAGTCCGCCGCGCTCGAAGATCAGCACCTTCTTTTCATCGTCGATCCTCACGGTCTGGACCCGGAAGCGGTAGACATGCTCCTCTTTGAGCAGAGCCAGCATGGCCCGGTCGAAGGCGGCCAGACGGCCGTAGCGGAGAGCGCCGTTGTCGGCCAGACTCCACATGCGGCGGGCGCGGTCATAACTCCAGTTGTTGCCCTGCCGGGGAAAATCCACCCATTCGGGGTGGCCGAACTCGTTGCCCATGAAGTTGAGATAGCCGCAGTCGCCCGTGGCCGCCGTGGCCAGCCGGGTGATCTTGTGCAGGGCCACCGCCCGGTCGATGTGCATGTTGCACGATCCGGTGTTCATGTCGTTGTACATCGCGCTGTCGGCCAGCGTGAACATGGCGGTCTTGCCGCCGACGATGGACTGGTCGTGACACTCGACGTAACTTACCGTGCGCTCGTCGCGGCGGTGATTGGTCAATTCCCCGTAGAGGTAGAACATGTTCCAGTGTTCGTCCCGCTGGTCGAAGAGTTTGAACCACATGTCGGTGACGCCCATGGCCATGCGGCAGTCGAATCCGGCGCCGTCGACCGAGGCCAGACCGGGCATGCCGCTCACGTCTTCGGCCACGGTGAGCGCGTCCGGACGGACGGTGTGGATGACCTTGTTGGCCAGCGTGAGATAGGCGAGCGCGTCCTCGTCCACCTGACTGTTGAAATACTCCCGGTAGTCGGTGAAGCTCCGGCCCAGACCGTGGTGCAGATAGAGCATGCTGGTCACGCCGTCGAAGCGGAAGCCGTCGTAGTGGTACTCCGTCATCCAGAACTTGAGGTTCGAGAGCAGGAAGTGCAGCACTTCCACCTTGCCGTAGTCGAAACAGAGGGAATCCCAGTTGGAGTGGTTGCCCCGGGGACCCTGATGGAAATAGGCGTAGCTCGTGCCGTCGATCTTTGCCAGCCCCTCCGCTTCGTTGCGTACGGCGTGGGAGTGCACCAGATCGATGATCACCCGCAGTCCCATGCCGTGGGCGGCATCCACCAGCGCCTTGAATTCTTCCGGCGTGCCGAAGCGGCCCGAAACGGCGAAGAAATTCGCCACGTGATAGCCGAAACTGCCGTAATAGGGATGCCCCATGATCGCCATGAACTGCAGCGTATTGTAGCCGCTTTTCGCGATGCGCGGAAGCGTTTTTTTCCGAAATTCGTCGAAGGTGCCGACCCGGGCTTCCTCCTGCGCCATGCCCACGTGGGTCTCGTAGATCAGCTGTTCTTCGGGGCGCGGCGGGGAGGGGTGGCGGAAAACGTAGGGGGGTTCGGGCTCCCACACCATGGCGGAGAAGAGACCGGTGATCCTGTCCTGAACCACTCTGCGGGCGTAGGCCGGAATGCGGCTGCCCGCGCCGGAGGGCCAGGTGACATGCATGAGATAGTGCATGCCGTGCCGGAGTTTTTCCGCGGAGAGTTTCAGTTCCCAGACGCCGTTCCCCGCCGGGGCGAGGGCGTACTCGGCGCGGATCTCCCAGTCCGAAAAATCGCCGACGAGCGTGACGCCGGTGGCCAGTGGCGCCCACTCGCGGAACACCCAGCCCTCTTTCGTGCGGTGCAGTCCGAAAAATTCGTGGGCCGAGGCGAAATCCGCCAGGGACATTTTGCCTTCCGTGAGGCGTTCTTCGAGGGCCTCCGCCCGGCGCCGCCGTTCTCCGATGATCTCAAGGTAGGGGCCGAGATAAGGATCTTTTCCGAGGGGATCGGGAACATTGGCCCGGGGAGGGATCTTCATCGTGCGCACCCGTGTTGAACAGTTGGACTCATTTGTAGACCGTCGCAAGCAGCGGACGCGCCAGCATGGCCTCGTAGATCTTGATGTACTCCTGCGCGGTGACGTCGTGATTGAACCGCGTGCGGCTGGACCGCATCACCCGGTCGATCACCGAACTCCTGAACTCCGGCGGACGCGCGTAGAAACGCATGGCCTCGTCGATGCCCCAGAAAAGGCCGCCGTCGTCGTAGTCGTTGAAACGGAAGCCGTTGCCGGTCGAACCGTCTTCGCTCAGATGCTCCACCGTGTCGTGAAGTCCGCCGGTGTTGCGCACGACGGGCAGCGAACCGTAATACTGGCAGGTCATCTGCGGCAGGCCGCAGGGCTCGAAAAGCGAGGGCATGAGCATGAAGTCCGAGGCCGCGAATCCCAGATGCGAAAGATCCTCCTCGAAGTCGCACACGGTCACCCGGTCGTAGAAATCGTGGAACGCCACGATGTTCCGGAAGACCTGCTGGTAACTGCCGTTGGCCACGATGGCTATCTGCAGTCCCTCTTTGTAATACTTGTCGATCACCCTGTAGAGGATGTGGGCCAGAAGCGGACAGCCCTTCTGGGCGGGATCCAGCCGGCTGGGCCAGAAGAACAGCGGCGCATCGGGATCGACCGTGAGCCCCGTGCGCTCCTGAAACGCGGTCTTGTTGGCGCGCTTGCCCTCCACGTGACTGCCCGCGCTGTAGTTCATGACGAGCGCCTTGTCCGTCTCGGGAACGGCATCGGCGTCGGGAGAATTGAGTATTCCCGCGGCGCATCCGGCGTTGTACTTGCCCGCCATCTCGGCGCGGATGCCCTCGGGAATGAAATCATACATCCCGTCGACCACTTCCCGCAGAAAGGTGGGACTTACCGTGTTGATGTAGTGCGAAGCGAAAATACCGCTGGCCAGCAGATCCACCGGATTGGTGGAACGGCTCTCCTCGTAGTTGTACGGGGGACGGGAGGAGTAGAGGTTGCTCCAGAAGGGCGCGGCGTCGATGCCGCGGTCCTCGATGCTTTCGAGCGTGGCCTTGTAGGTGTGGATGTTGTGCACCGTGCACAGACAGGGGATCCCCAGTCTGCGGGCGGCGGCGGGGATCAGCCCGGTCATCCAGTCGTTGCAGTGAATGAGATCCGGCTTCACCGTGGGGATGATGTTGTTGATAACCTCGCGCTGAAACGCCATGGCCTGAAGAAAACTGTCGTTCGAGTAACTGCTGTACACCGAGTCCCGGTAATAGAACACCCGGTCTTCAGCCAGATGGATGCGGCTGTTGCTCAGGTGATTCATGTACACCCGCAGTTCTTCGTTCACCAGTTTGCCCACGTCCACATGGAACATCTTGCGGTAGTGGGGCAGAGCCACATGCACGTCTGCGCCCTGCCTGAAGAGGGCGGCGACCAGACTTGCGGAAACATCGGCCATTCCTCCCGCCTTGGCATGGAGCGTATGCACCATGTTGCCCATGCCGTCGGGCAGATAGGTGATCTCGGGCGTCACGACCAGTATCCGGGGGTCGCTTCCTTTTTTTCTGCGCATCGCACACCCTCCTTTGCTGTCAGATGACTATTGGGGCCAGCACATGAAGCCGGGGACGCTGTTGTCCCATTCGGTGCCCGCGGCCTTGATGCGCGCCGTGATGCCGAAACGGCCGGAGTGACCGCAGACGACCTGACAGCCGTAGAGGTAGTCTCCGTTGCCCCGGTTCTCGAGCTTCTTCATGGTGACCGACTGGCTGTTGACGATGTCGTTGTGGGCGTCGACAGCGCCCAGATAGGCTTCGACGTCAACGGCTTCGGGAGCGAGTCCGCCCAGATTGACGGTCACGGTGATGTCGAGTTTGTCGCCCACGTGGACATTGCTGAGGGCGTCTCCGGCGACCACCGGCGGATCGATCCGCAGTTTGCCGTTGGAGATGTTGGCGACCAGCTCCTTTTTCTGCTGGACGAGGAACCGGGCGTACTCGGCGTTGTTGGCGGTCAGTTTCTCGTAGGTCTTCGCGGCGGGCGAGTAAAATTCGCGGTCGTACTGGCTGACCATGCGCTGACTGGAGAACTCTCCCAGTCCGGTGGCGATGGATTCCTTCATGTATCTGATCCAGCGCACGGGCAGATCGCCGCCGCTGCGGTCGTAGAAGCAGGGGATGATCTCCTGCTCCAGCAGATTGAAGAGCTGCTGAGAGTCGTAGTTGTCGCGGTCCTCGTCGTCGGTGTAGTAGTCGCTGCTGCCGATGGCCCAGCCGTTGGCGCCGTTGTAGGCCTCGGCCCACCAGCCGTCGAGGATGCTGCAGTTGACTACGCCGTTGATGGCCGCCTTCATGCCGCTGGTGCCGCTGGCTTCCTGAGGACGGCGCGGCGTGTTGAGCCACACGTCCACGCCCTGGACCAGATAGCGCGCCATGCCGATGTCGTAGTTTTCGAGGAAGAGCAGCCGGTGCTGGATGTTCTCGTTCTGCGCGAACTGGATCAGTTCCTTGATGAGCTGCTTGCCGTCGTTGTCGGCGGGATGGGCCTTGCCCGCGAAGATGAACTGCACGGGGCGGGTGTTGTCGCGCAGGAGCCGCAGCAGACGCTGACGGTCGCGGAGCAGAAGCGTGCCGCGCTTGTAGGTGGCGAAGCGGCGCGCGAAACCGATGGTCAGGATATCCGTCTGGAGAAGGGAAATGCGCTGACGCGACGAACCGTCCTCGCCGTCGGTGAGGTAGCGGAAGTTGTTCTGCGCCCAGCGCCGGGCGTGGAGGATCAGGGCCTGACGGCAGAGTTCATGGGTCATCCACAGCTCCTCGTCGGGGATCGCTTCCAGACCGGAACGCAGCTGCCGCGCATCGGGATTCTGGGCCCAGGTGTGCACGAGGTAGCGGTCGAAAAGATCGCCGATCCTGTTGGAGACCCACGATTTGATGTGCACGCCGTTGGTGATGTGCCGGATCGGTATCTCGGCCACGGAGCGGCCGGGCCACAGGTGCTTCCACATCTGGCGGGCGACCTCGCCGTGAAGTCTGCTCACGCCGTTGCTGTAGTTTGCTGCCAGCCGCAGTCCGAAGACGGTCATGGACATTTCGCCGGAACGGCCCCGTTCGCCGATGGGAATGCCCCAGCGTATGATCCGTTCGAGGTCGAGTTTCGCTTCGGAAGCGAAGTTGGCCAGATAGGGCCGCAGCATGTTGATGTCGAAGACCTCGTTGCCGGCGGGCACGGGGGTGTGCGTGGTGAAGATGTTGGAACGCCAGACCACCTCGAGCGCGGTGTCCGGATCGTAGTTGCGGTTGTTGACGTAGTGGGAGATGCGCGCCAGAGAGAGGAACCCCGCATGGCCCTCGTTCATGTGGCAGACCGCCGGATCGCAGCCCAGCGCCAGCAGCGCCTTGACGCCGCCGATGCCCAGCAGCAGCTCCTGATGCAGACGCATGCGTTTGTCGCCGCCGTAGAGCCGCCAGGTGACCTCGCGCAGATCGGGCGGATTCTGGGGCAGTTCGGTATCGAGCAGCACCAGCGGCACGTTGCCTACCCAGAGGATCCACACCGCCGCGGCGATCTCGCGGTCGTTGAGTTTTATGGTGATGGTGATCTCCTTGCCGTCGGGGGTGCATCCCCGCACGAGGGGCAGATCCTGGATTTCGGAAATGGGATAGTGCTCGATCTGCCAGCCGGTGCGGTCGAGGACCTGCATGAAGTAGCCCTGACGGTAGAGCAGGCCCACCGCCACGAGGGGAAGTTTCAGGTCGCTGGCGGCCTTGAGATGATCGCCGGCCAGAACGCCCAGACCGCCGGAGAAGATGCGGATGCTTTCATGAATGCCGAATTCCAGCGAGAAATAGGCCGTCTTGCGTCCGGAAAAGGGGATGCAGTTCTCCATGCTCCGTTCGTATTCGGCCTTCACGGCGTGGAGCCGGCGCAGATAGCCCACGTCGCGGGCCAGCTCTTCGAGTCTCTCCTGCGGCACCTTGCGCAGAAAGGCTTTTGCGGTGCCCCGCAGTTCCCGCCACAAGGTGGGATTGATGCGCATGAAAAGCTCGATGGCGTTCTGATGCCAGCACCACCAGATGTTGTCCACCAGGACTTCCAGAAATTTGAGTTCCTCCGGAATACGCGGAGCCACGTTGTAAAGCTGAAGATTCATGTTGAAAAACACACCCCGTTTGCTTCTCTTCGCACGGAAACACGGAAAAACGGGACCCGGTCCGCAGGCCCTTTTTTCCGCGGCGGCAGCGCCGCCTTCCGTGCCGTTTTGATTGAAATTACGAAAAAATCACTTCCCGTCGACGACCAGAATGCTGTTGAGCGTGCCGAATTCATTGGGCGTGAAATTCGGATTGGCCGCATCGAGGCACCAGTTGCCGTCGACGACGAATTTGTACTGATACTCGCCGGGAACAAGTTTGATCTGGCAGCGGTAGATGCCGTTGTTGTCCTTGTCCCGCATCGCTTTTTCGGGTTTCCACCCGTTGAAAGTCCCGGCGGCGAACACCTGCCTGCCGGGGATCCCTTCGTAAACGAGGGTCACCATTCTATACGCAGGTTTCTCTTTTTTGACAGCGGCTTTCTTCTCGGCGGCGACAGCGGCACGAACACTTTTCTTTCTGCTGTTCATCGTTTCCATCCTCCTGTAAAAATTTTCTTCTCTTCCGCGGGCGACGGTCCGTCCTGACGACTTTTCATCTTGTTAATATAGTCTCTCCGGGGGGATTTATCAAGTTCGCTTTGTACACGGGGTGGGTCGGAAACAGCAGATGGGCCTTGTTCCGCAGCGAAGCGGCCAGCGCCGTATCTCCCCTGGCCGCCGCGATCTTAGCCAGCCGTTCGTACACCGCGGGCCGCCGCGGGTCGCGCCGGAGCGACTCCATGAAAAATCGCTCGGCCCTGTCGATGTCTCCCGCGGCCATGCAGTAGTCGCCCATGATGTTGCAGGCGAAAGGATGGCCTTTTCTCAGGGATTCGGTCCGCCGCCACTGGCGCTCGATCAGGTGTCCGCCGGGACGGTTCCCCGGCGGGGAATTCACCATGTCGCAGAGGGCCGTGTAGGCCGCGTCGCCCTGAAGCTGCCGCAGATTGAGAAACAGCGCTCCGGCTCCCGCCGCCGTCAGAAAAAGGATGAGGGCGGCCTTCAGGGGAAGAGCCGCCTCTTTTTCGAGAACGGGATCGTCGGGCATGACCGCGATGAAAAGCAGCCCGGCTCCGGCCATGCACGCGGGTATCTGCATGCTGATGTCGCAGCAGCAGTGAAGCACGAAGGCGATGCCGCCCCACAGGACGGCGGTCGCCGCCGCGTCGTTTTTTTCGCGGGTGCGCCACAGCAGGACGAGGGGCAGGAGCAGGGCGCAGGAGGCCATGAG
>JAFTDL010000253.1 GCA_017454215.1 Lentisphaeria bacterium
ACTATGCCGTCCAGAAGTACGCCGGGGCCGACAGTCTGCGCAACGACTACATCGGCAATGTCCTCGACGATGAATTTGCCTTCCGCTGGAAGTCCGTGGCGGACGAAAACGGCCGCTTCGAAGACAACATCGTCACCGGCAAGTTCTATGCGGAAAGCCGGATCGTCCCCGTTGTCATCCGGCGCAACCTCTTCGAGGGCAAGATCGAGTGGCAGGGCCTCGGGCGCGGCCTGTGGGAGAAGGACTTTGCCGGGACCGGGATCGTCTTCGAGGGCAATACGAGAAAGAGAGAGGACTTCAAGCCCCGGGATCCGGCGGCTCTGGAGGCGCTCAAACTGGCCGTCCCGCCCCCGGAGGCAAGATTCCTCGACCCGGTCTTCCGCAAGACCGCCGTCAAGTACATCGACGACACCAGCGCCGTCGTCGAGTTCTACACACTGTACAACGACGGCTGGGGCAGCGCCGCCGTCCGGAAGAAAGGCCAGTCCAAAGCGCGGCTCATCCGGTCGCCCCGGCAGGGCGTGCGGCACGCCATCGGCATCACCGGGCTCGAACCGGATACCGAGTACGAGTATCAGCTGACCTTTTCAGGACGGCGGGGCGAGCGGGGCCGGAGCGGGTGGCGTTCTTTCAGGACCGCCGCCGCGCCCGCTGCGCCGCAGACCATCACCGTCGGCCCCGGCGGCGTGTCGCTGGAGGAGGCCGGACAGATGGCCCGGCCCGGCGACACCGTGATTTTAACGAAAGGGCGGCACTTCGGTCTGTTCGTCCCCGTCCGCAGCGGACGGCAGGGAAAGGAGATCACGCTCAGGGCCGAAAAGGGCGCCGTCATTGACGGGATGCTCTTCTACGCCCCCCTGCTCGACCTCTCCGGCAAGGCGCACTGGATCGTCGACGGCGTCGGTTTCGACAATCCCGCGTCCGCCGGACGAAGGGGCGTCATCGCGAGGAACGATTCCCGGGATATCGTCGTGCGCAGCTGCCGCAATATGCGTGAGTTCAGATATGAGACCGGCGCTTTCTGCGGGGGATACGGCAGCCGTTTCGTCATCGAAAACAACATCGCCTGGGGCGGCAGTTACCTCATCATGATCCGCGGCAAGGATCACGTCGTCCGCCGCAACACCATCGTCAACGCGACGTTTTTCAGCATCTTCGCGGCCAACATCGACAACATCACGATCGCGGACAACATCTTTTACCGTCCCTGTGTCGTGCAGAAGAAAAATCCGGCGATGCTGCTGCAGAACGCTGGCGGCAGGATCCTCTGCGACGGCAACGTCTTTTATTCGCCGCACAAACACCACCCCGCGGGGGGCGTGATCCGGGACGTGAAAGAGAAGGAGCTGGTCCGCGCGAAAGATCTCGCCGACTGGCGCAAACGAACGGGATTCGACCGGAACGGCATTGTCGGCGATCCCCTGTTTGAAAATATCGACAAGGGAGATTTCCGGCTCAAGAAGGGATCTCCCGCGAAAGGGAAAGGCGCCGAGCTGAAATGAAATTTGTCTCCGAAAGTCACGAGAATGCCTGGAACAAGGCCCTGAAACTGCTGGATCCCACCCCGGCGGAGCTGGAACACGGGCTGGAGCTCCACCAGTCCTGCTTCGCCATGGACCACTTCGGCTTTTTGCCCTACGGCACGTGGAACGAGATGTTCGTGGACACCTGGAACGAACTCAAAGCCAAAAACATCGGTCAGCGGGAGCTGTCGAACCGCATGAACCCCGTCCACTACGACCAGTGCTGTTTCAACGCCGCGTGCGCCGAACGCTTTCGCGCCGTCATGCGGGCCAGCGGGCTCAAGTGCATGGTCCACACCGTCGCCGAGGGCAAGGGCCACGAGGCGGATTTCAAGCGTATGTCCTGCAACATGCAATTGCTGAGGATCTTCCGCGACACCATCGTTCAGGCCGGGACTCCGGAGGACATCCGCAAGATCAACGGCGAGGGCAAGATCGCCGTGATCTGGAGCGTCAACGGGCCTCCGTTCGCGGGCAAACTCGAGGACCCCTGCGAGGAGCTCGAATGGGTCGATGTCTGGAGACGCATGGGCGTCCGCCTGATGCACATGAGCTACAACAGGCGCAACTTCGCCGCCGACGGCTGCGCCGAGAGCGCCGACGCAGGATTGAGCGAACTGGGCCGGGAGCTCGTCGCGAAACTCAATGAGGCCGGGATCATCGTCGATGTGCCCCACACGGGCAAAAGAAGCTCCATCGAAGCCGCCCGCGTATCGGAGAAGCCCATCATGGCCTCCCACACCGGCGCCCGGGCGCTCTTCGACTTCATCCGCTGCAAGGACGACGAAACGCTCCGGGCCATCGCCGACAAGGACGGTCTGATCGGCGTCTACGCCGTCGCCGGGATGCTGGGCGGGAGCAGCGATCTGCTCATGATGCTCAAACACATCCGCTACATCGCCGACCTGATCGGCGTCGACCACGTGGGCATCGGCACGGACGGCATGTACATGCACCTTTGGCCCACGTCGGACAACGTCGCCAATTACGCCAACGCGGAGTTCTCCGCCTCCTGGTGGGGCAACTGGAAGGATCATCCCTACGACAGGAGCAAAAGCGCAGAAAGCCACTACGGCAGTCTCGCGTGGCTGAACTGGCCCCTCTTCACCGTGGGACTGGTGAAATACGGGTTCCGCGACGACGAGATCGCCAGGATCCTCGGACAGAATTTCCTGCGGGTCTTCGAGGCGAACCGGGCATAACGCTTTTCCCGCGCGGCAGTGAACGGCCCTGCAGGGCCGCCTGCCGCGAATCTCCCCTCAAAACACCCCGTTTTCTTGAAAAAGAAGTGGGGTTCGGGGAGAGGAAAAAACTTCTTTTTCCGGAAAAAAGAAGTTTTTTCCTCTCCCCGGTTTCTTTTTTTTCGGGGAAACTGCGAGCCGATGCCGGTGTTGCCGGAAGAGAAAGGAAGGTCATGACCTTGACCGTGTTCAACGCCCGCGGCGGCCGCAGGACAAGGCGGCCGAAAGCCCCCGGATCTCCGCTCCTCTCTTTTTTTCGCAGAGGCTCTTGACATCCGTTTTTTTGACGCTATATTAATTGCATTAGTGCGCACTAATGTATTTTTGGGGGCGGGGCAAATGGCAGGCAAAAGCGAGCGGATAGCGGAATCGATTTTGACGAAGATCATGTCGGGCGAACTGACGGGGAGGCTCCCCGCGGAGCAGGAACTGGCCCGGCAGTGCGGCGTATCGTCCGTGACGGCGGCGAGGGCGCTGAACATCCTGCGCGACAAGGGAGTCGTCCAGCGCGTGACGGGCCGCGGCACCTTCGTGACGGGCAACGGCAGGACCGTCGTCAGGATCGCCTTCAACCGGTATTTCGCCGAAAAACTTTTTCCCATGCTCGAAAGGCACTTCCCCAACGTGACGGTGGAGCCCGTGAGCGA
>JAFTDL010000254.1 GCA_017454215.1 Lentisphaeria bacterium
ATGCTGATGCCCGCTCTGCAGCAGGCGCGGGACAGGGCCAAGACCGCCAGCTGCGTCAACAATCTCAAGCAGCTGGGCATTCAAGTCCACGCCTACTACGCGGCTTTCGACGACATGCTCATGCCTCAGGACGGCATGACTCGGTACGACAACATTGGCGGAGTGGATTGGCACGAGGGGACCAGCTGGTTCTGCAACACCATGAAAAAATCCGACGCCGCTCATTCCGGCGAAGTCGCCAATGTGCCCAAGGCCATGATTTGCCCGGCGGTCCCGCCCGATCTCAGACGCTGCTTCGGTTCCCCGGCATGGTATGCCCCGGAGTTCATGAAAAACCGCAGTTACAGCATGCCGCAGGGAACCTGCTGGAGCGCCAAGACCGTTGACAAGTACTGCGCCAAGTATCTGCGTTTCCGCAACCCCAGCAAAGTCATCCACATGATCGACGGCATCGGCATGCCCAGCTACGCGGCGAACGCTCCCTCCGATTATGAGATCGAATATCCCTTCAATGGGCGCGACGGCCGCCGGGTCGATTACCGTCACGGCGGTTGCGTCAACGTGCTTGCCCTCGGCGGCAACGTCGTCACGACCAGCAAACTCAAGCAGGCCGGTCCGAAGGGTGATTTCGATCATCAGGAAGGTCTCTACTGAAGATCCCCGCGAACCGGGCATTTCCCGCCGTTTCTCCGATCCGGCGGGGATGTCCCCTCCCGCGGATAAAGAAAAGCGTATTTGACGTAATGCGTAATGAATTTTTTTTGAGTGATGGGGAATTCGAGTTCATGAAAATGCAAAGAACGAATTTTACTCTTATTGAGCTTTTGGTTGTCATAGCCATCATCGCCATTTTGGCCGCCATGCTGATGCCCGCCCTGCAGCAGGCGCGGGAACGGGCGAGGAGTTCCACATGCGCCAACAATCTGAAGCAGCTCGGAACGGGGACGGGAATGTACACCAACGACAACGGCGATTATTTCCCTCCCGCGCACGATGACTCCAATCACTCATGGTGTGCCCACGTCGGGATCTATGTCGCGGGGATCTCCTCCCTCGCCGAGTTCGACACGATCCGGGCGGAGTTCAATATCGATCACCGCAACAGCAAAAAGCTTGCGATCTTCTGCTGTCCGTCGAACAAGCCTCTGACGTGGAATGACCGGAATCCGTCCTTCTGGCGCTTCGTCGGCAACTACGTCCACAACAAGAACATGTATCGGACCAAGGACAAGGTCGGCAAAAAGATTACCGCCGTCCGCGAACCCTCGCGCATGGGCTTGCTCTGGGACGGCATGGGACCGTATCAGAACAGCTGCGAAGCGTTTACCAGAAACAGCATTTTCATCGAGGCTTCGACCAACGCCACTGGGCGTCCTCACAATGAGACGACCAATATCGTCTACGTCGGCGGCAACGTTCGTTCCGGCGCGACCCAGCAGCCGATCCTTCCGATGTTCGTCAATACCGACAATCATCTCGACGATGAGAAACAGCACGTGTATTAGCACGGGAGAAAATGAAAAATGAAAAAATTACTGTTTGCGCTCTTTCTTCTGCCGCTGGCCCTTGCGGCGGGGCTCAAAATCGACATCGACGGCCGGGCCGCGGGAATGAACATCAAGGGCGTCGCGGGTTCGCCCAAAATGTCGTGGCAGCATCCGGCGTGGGCCAAGTCCACGGGCTACATGATCTTCACCCGGGGCGTCGGGCCCTACTGGGGGGAACACTTCTGCACCTTCGTGTCCGACAAGGACGGCGAACTTGAGATCGACCGGCGCGGCACTTCCAGCAAGCCCTCCGAAAATCACTGGATGATCTACAAGGACTTCACCATCACAGGTGCTGAACTTGTCTTTCACAGCGTCAGCGCCGCGGCGACCAAGGATCTGCCTCCCGGCGAGGAGCGCTGCGGTCACTTCCACTCCGTCGTGGATTACATCAAAGTCAAGGCCGGTGTGCCGGTGACGCTCAAATTCAAGGTCAAACGCGAGGGGACCTTCCCCGCCGACAAGTACACGAAAGAGGAATACAAGCGCAAGATGCCGCCCAAAAAGTGCGCGCTGCGCTTCACCGTCAACGGTCTGGCCGGACGGATCCCCGTGTCGGCGGCGACTCCCGACGGCTTTTCGCGCAAGGATGAAGAGATCCTCTTCGGCGGCGGCACGGGAGCCGTCGATCTCGTCTCCCGGCCCGTCATCGGAAAAGAGTGGCGGAAGTTTCCCTTTTCGTTCACCCCCGGTCTCGACGGCGAGGTCGCTCTGCAGCGCCGCGCCGCTCCGCCTCTTGCGCGCGGCATCGCCGAATGGGTCGAATTCCGCAATTTCAAGGTGACGGGGGCGGAGCACTCGCTCGCCCGGCGCGCCAAGGTCAACACTTCCCCCGACGGACTTGACCGCATGTGCGACCGCGCCCCGCTCTGCGACAATGTCATCGTCAAGAAGGGACAGCCGGTCACCGTCGAATTCGAGGCCCGCGCTTCCGCCGCCGAACCCGAAGCCCAGTATGCCCGGAAGGACTGGTGGCTTCTGCCGCAGAAATACCATGTCGCCTGGCAGGATAAACACATCAAGCTCCTTGCCGGGGACGACCGGGGCGCGTCCTTCACCTGGGGCGGTTCGGG
>JAFTDL010000255.1 GCA_017454215.1 Lentisphaeria bacterium
ACGGCATTTTTTCCCGCGGCAGCGAGGTGTTTCTTATGTTTCAGCAGATTCTGGAGTACGTCGGGAGCGTCCCGTTTTTCAGTTCCGTGGCGTTCGGCATCACCGCCATGGTGATCGTGGGCAGTTCATGGTGTCTCGTGGGACTCGTCATGGGCGACGCGCCCAAAAAAGGGATCGACTCAAGTCTCGTTCAGCTGTGCGGCGCGCTCTTTTCGACCGTCTTCAGCCTGATCATCATGGTCGCGACCAAAGCGTATCCCACGGCGACGCCTCTGGCGACGATCCTCACCTGTCTGGCCTATTTTTCCGGATGCGTACTCAATTTCGTCATGCTTCAATTCATGTCCGCGGCGATGCAGTGCGGGCCAAACGGGATCGTCTGGGCGATCATCCAGTCGGCGCTGGTCTTTCCCTTCATCGGCGGGATCCTCTTCTTCGACGTGAAATTCACCCCCCTGCGCGGCATCGGGATCACTCTGCTGCTGACGGCGCTGGTCCTTTTCGCCTTCACAAAAAGCAACGTTCCGGGCCGCAAGGGCAGCAAGTGGAAGCTCCTCGCCTTTGCCGGACTGGCCATCACCGCCGTCCAGCAGAACCTCACCACCATGCCCTCCTACTTCGAAGCCGCCCGGGGCGTGCCCAGCATCCTCCGGGCCATGGCGTCCTCGGCGGGGATCCTCTTCACGGCCGTGATCTGGAACCTCTGCCTGATGAGCAAAGAGCGCTGGAACACCCTCAGGCGCGGCATCGCCAGTCCCACCCTCTGGAAGTACGTGGCGGCACTCCAGTTCTTCAACCTCCTCTTCGCCTACACGCTCTTTTATCCCGGCATGAACATCATGGCTCAGGCGGGCATGGGCGGCATGTGCTACCCCATGATGGTGGGATCGTGCATCGTAAGTTTCACGCTGACAAGCATCTGGCTGCTCAGAGAAAAAGTTTCGCGCATCCAGCTGGCGGCGCTGGCCGTCTGCATCGCGGGCCTCGTCCTCATCTGCACCCGATGACGGACACGGCGGACGGGATCTCCTCTTGACAAATCCCCGGAAACGTGCTATTTTATCCTCCGCAAGGTGCTAAAACGTTTAACCTGTCAATATGAAACAGCTCATGGTGAAAGAAGCGACATCGGGGATCGTGCTGGCGGACATCGCCGCGGACGCGGCCTGCTCCGTGGCGGCGGTCTCGCTGGTCCTCAATCCCCGGCCGGACAGGGACTCGCGGATCTCCCCCCGGACCCGCGAAAGGATCCTGGCCAGCGCAAGACGGCTGGGGTACCGTCCCAACCGGAACGCGGAGTTTCTCAAGCGCGGATGCATCCCCGAGATCGGCGTGTTTCTGCCGGATTTCGGCAACGATCTCATGCTCGAATTCATCAAAGGCTGCTGCGTTTCGGCCAAGGAGGAGGCCTTTTCGCTCTCGTTCTGTTTCGACGACGCTTCCGCCGACCTCGGCGCATTTCTGGCGGAGGCGACGGCAAGACGCAACTGCGCCCTGCTGGTCTATCCGCGGCAGGACCCGCGGGACGCGGGAGAGGAACTGCGCCGCTACTGCGCTTCCGGCGGCAAGGTGGTGCTGGTGGAGCCTCAGGGGCCCGCGGTGCGCTGTCCCCTGCCCGAACTGCCGCGGGTGTTTCTCGACGACGGCCTCGGGGGAAAACTCGTGGCTGACCATCTGCTGAAACAGGGCTGCCGCAATTTCGTCATCTACGGCGACGGCCGGACCCGCGTCTCCGCCTTCGTGAAGCAGATCGAAAAAAAGCGGTGCCGGTTCACCCATTTTTCGATGAGGCACGACCCCGCCGCGATCATCGCGGAGATCCGTTCCTTCGGGGCGGACACCGGGGTATTCTGCACGCTGGACATTCTGGCCGTCAGCCTTCACACGGCTCTGCTCAGGGAGGGGATCATCCCGGGCAGAGAGGTCAAACTCTGCGGTTACGACTGCCTCTTTTCCCCGGACCGTCTGACGCCGAAACTGACCTCCGTGTTCCAGCCCTTCCGCGAACTGGGCTACCGGGCGGTCAAAATGCTGATCGATCAGGTCTACGGCCGCGCCGTGGAGAACATGACCTTCCGCCCCGAACTCATGCCGCAGGAGTCCACGCTGGGATACGGAAAAACGGATAACGGAGCAACATCCCCGAAATAAAACAACAAGGAGTACCGACGACAATGAAAAAAGTGCTGTTTTTATCAGTTCTCGCCCTGTTCGGGACGCTCTCC
>JAFTDL010000256.1 GCA_017454215.1 Lentisphaeria bacterium
AGACCGATACAGGCTTGTCAGCAGGAACGGTTGAGACGATATAACGCGCTTCACTCAAGTTGTTGGACCGCCGTATGCCGAACGGCACGTACGGTTGTGTGAGAGGACGGCTGCCCCACTAAGGGGCAACCTCCTGCCCGATTGGCTTTTTCGGGTGGACTTCAACTCTTTTTCCGTTTGGGGGGGAGCGGCGGCGTTTCGACGGGTGTTTTGACCGCGCCGCGCCGGATCGTGAGTTTCGCGCCCGGCAGCGCTGCGATCTCCAGCGCCGTGCAGCCGCTGGAGACGATGAACCTGCCGCCGCTGCAGACTATGACGCCGTACACTGCGCCGCCGCCCGCGACACGGAATCTGCCGCCGCTGCCGACCGTGATGTCCTCCGCCGTGCCGCCGCCCACCACGCCGCCCCTGCCGCCATTGCGAACCGTGACGCCGGACGCCGCGCCGCCGCTGACGGAGAAGATGCCGTTGCGCCTGACCGTGGTGTCGAGCGCGGTGCCTCCGCTGTCGACGAAGAGCCAGCCTTCGTCGCCGACGACGGTCCCTGCCGCCGTGCCGCCCCGGTTCACGAAGAGGCTGCCGCTGCCGGAAAGTTTGGTGCGGATTGCCGTGCCGCCGCTGTAGATGTCATACCCGCCGTAATTGCCGACTGTAACCCCGGAGATCGTCCCCCGGACTTCAAACGGCCTCCCGGCGGATGTACCCTGAACATGCGTGTCCGCCGAGAGATCGAATCCCAGCTTGCCGCCGCGTTTCACCGTGAGGTCCATTGCCGTGCATCCGCTGCCGACGAAGAGTTTGCCGCCGCTGCTGACGGTGCAGCCGGAAGCGGAACCGTTCATTCCGAGGAAGCCGTTCCCGGAGGCGATCTGCACGACCGTGCCCTGTTCCAGCTCGATCTGCAGACGTGCGCCGTGCGCCGCGGAGAGGTTCAGCGCCGTGCCGCCGCTGTGAACGGCGAAGAATGCGCCTTTTTCGACGTTCGTGTTGTCGGCGATCCCGCCGGACCATACTTCGACCCGGCCCGCGTTGACCTCGGCGCCGTAGGCTTTCCCGCCCGGATGGATGATGCAGCAGCCGCCGTGCAGGATCAGGTTAAACGCCGAGCCGCCCCGTTTGATCTCGCAGAAACCTCTGCTGATGACGGTGGTGTCTGCGAACCCGCCCTGATCGATTTCGAGCTTTCCCCCGATGATGTCGGTGTCGTGCGCCTCGCCGTCCTTCATGACGGTCATGGATTCGTGTTCTTCGAGTTTTTCGCAGCCTGCCACGTCGTAGGCCGACAGGATCATGAGTCTTTTGATCATTTCGTTTTCTCCTTTCTTTGTTTCATTTCTTATGGGAAGATATCCTGTAAAAAACATCTCTTTAATATAATCCGAAACATGAAAAATCAAGCGGGAAAACACCCGAATTCCCACAAAAAAAGCGTCCCGGGGAAGCCGGGACGCCTGAATTCGGACTTGTAAGGGCGGTCAGTCTTCGAAGAACCAGATGAAGTGCAGATCGCCGGGGTTGTCGTCGCCGATCGGGAGTCTGTGGGTCTTGAACGGGACAAAGAGGATGACCCAGTTGTTGAAGTGGGCTTCGGACTTGGCGCCGTCGACGATCTGGACCGGGGCGTTGGTCTTGGCATCCACGATATTGAAGAAGAAGCGGCCCCAGGCGGTGCGATGGAGACGGCTGATGATCGGGATCTCCGGGATCACGATGGAGAGGTTGGCCCACGGGATCGGGATCGGGAGGGACGGGATGCCGAGGAGGAACCTGTCCATATCGGTGGCGAGGACGCTGCTGGTGGCCTTGACGATGTAGTCGGCGTCGGCGGCATCCTTCACCACGGTGATGCCGTAGCGGGCGAGATGCAGCTCGATGTATGCCATGAGGAATTCCTTGTCGACCTGGGGAGCCAGATTCGAGTAGTCCATCTGGACTTTCTTTCCGGCATAGGATTCGAAGTCGATGGAAGAGACGCCGCGTTCGATGACGGAGCTGAGGAGCATTTCCTCGACGGAGTTGCGCGCGGTGTTGGTCACGTTCGGGGCGTTGCAGGCCGTGAAAACGAGCGCCGCGGCGGCCGCGATGAGAAGGAAGAATTGTTTCATGGTTCGCTTTCCGGAACGCCTGAAGCGTCCCTGGGTTGTTATGAA
>JAFTDL010000257.1 GCA_017454215.1 Lentisphaeria bacterium
ATATCGCCTTGGCTCGCAAGTTCCTCGATATCGTGTATAGAACATTGAAAAACAAATGGATATTTGAAGACTTTTCTCAATTCAAACTCGTAGAAAATTGAGATTTTCTTCAAATCGAAGTGGAAATTTATCATAGGAGAACCTCATGGACAACAAGACAATGAACGGGCAGAAAAAATTCACCCTCATCGAGCTGCTGGTCGTGATAGCGATCATCGCGATCCTCGCGGCAATGCTCATGCCCGCCCTTCAGCAGGCGCGGGAGCGGGGCAAGGACGCAAACTGCAAGAGTAATCTCAAGTCTTACGGTCTGGCCGTGGCCGCTTATGCCGACAATTACGACGGCTGGTGTCTGCCGCAGCAGACTTCTCTCAGAGGAAGCAACAGTTCCTTTTACCGTGAGGAAGAGTGGCTGCACAAGACCATGGCAGGTTGTTCGAACAAGATCTGGACGACGGGAAAGTCTTTCAACGGCTGTCCTTCGCGGACGGAGGCTCCGGGCGATGCCGCCGACCCCGACGGCAACTGTGTAAAAACTTGGTCTATCTGCTATGCCCACTGCACGGATGTGCTCGGGACATATAAGACACCGGATGCGGTAAAAACAAGGGCGAGAAAACTTGCGAAATTCAGAAAACCGTCGTATTACTTTGCCTTCATCGACAGCGAGCAGTATTCCGTTCAGTTCGATCACATCGGGTATACCCGCTATATGGAGAAACAGCGTGATGCACTGTCTTTTCGTCACAATGCAAACATGAATGTCGTTCATCTGGACGGTCATGGAGACAGCATCAAGTACAACTCCGCCTGTCTCAGCACTAACCAGAATCAAAATCCCGTCGGTTGGAAGATCAGACCGGACAAGAATTACGAAATGTGGTAATCATAATGGAGATTCAGGTAAAATGCGCAAATATGGGTACTTTCTAATGAGCAGGAGATTTTTTTCAGAAATCGTCGCAGCCGCACTCTTCTCTTCGTCGGCGCTTTTCGGTGCGGGCATCCTCGTCGAACTGGACGGGCGGAACATGAAGATCAAGCTGAACGACCCCGAGGGACTTCCCCTCCGTCATCCGACGGGCGGCGGTCCAGCGCGGGGGAACTTCCTCGAATTTTATTCCACGGAGGAGGCTGGGAACAAATGGAAACAGTATGAAGTCTCCTTCGTGCCCGAAAAGTCCGGTTTCTGCGTCCTCGGGTTGAGCGCGACGGCGGGCCGCGAACGCGGCAGGGCCGAGTGGGTCGAGTACGACAAACTCGAACTGGTCAACTCGAGCGCGGCCAACCTCTCCTTTGAAGAGATGAGCGTAAAGAATGAATTTTACCGCTGGCGTTACTATGCGAAAGAGACCGAGAGGATCGGGCAGAAGGATGCTCCGCATGGCAGAAACTACGCCCGCGTCTGCAATGCAAAGCCCATCCGTCAGGGGATCCGCCTGACGGCGGGCAAGCGTGTCACGCTGAAATTTCTGGCCCGCGGCGGCGGCGTTTCGGAAATGCCGAAGGAAAAATTCTTTTCCGACCAGACGGCGCCCCGCGGGACTGCCGCAAAAAACGGCGCCGCCGATCCGCCCCGGGTGCGTCTGTTTCTGCGGGGGCAGTATCCATCCAACGTCCGCATGACCGCTCTTTCGGCCGACGGCGGTCTTGATTTCGACCATCTTTCGGCCGACGGAAAAAAGGACCTCCGGCAGGCCGCCGCCTGCGGCAGAACGCCGCTGACCGGGAAATGGCGGAAATACACGGTCAAGTTCACGCCGGATATCAACGGCCGGATCAACATGTACGTCGAGTCCTCCGGTGGCCGCACCGGGAACACGCCGTGGATCCATGTCGACAAATTCGAGGCCGAGGGCACGCGGATCCTCAATCCCTCCTTCGAGAAAATCCAGGCCCGAATGTTCGCCCGCTGGGGAAGTCTCCCCGTGAACGTCCGCCGCGTCCCCGACGCCCCCGACGGCAAAAACGTCGCCGCGGTCACCCGCGGACGAGCCGTCCGTCAGACGCTCTTCGTGGAGAAGGGCCGCCCCGTGACCATCAGTTTCTACGCCCGTCTGGGCGACGCCATGCAGGACACGACCACCGACCGCCCCAACGACCGCGTGCCCGACAAGTTCCCCGCAAGTTACTACCGCTACAACAGCAAACAGGTCCGCTATCTGCCGCTTGAAAACAAGGGCGTTCCCGGCAGTTCCATCCACCGGGCGCGGCTTTCGTGGATCGAACTGCCCCCGCCCCCCGCGCTCACCATCAAGTATCCCGCGGATGAGAAAAAAGGCAAACTGGGCAGGACGGCGATCCCCTTCGAGCTTCTCGAAGAGAGCAACATCGCCCGGACCGCTTTCGTGAAATTCGGCTTCCCGTTCCCCAAGGGCGGCATCTACGGGATCGACAGACTGCGGATCGTTTCTCCGCAGGGCAAAGCCGTTCCGGCGCAGTTCACGGCCATCAGCTTCTGGCCCGACAAGTCGGTCAAGTTCGTTCTGGCGGAGTTCCCGGCGAAACTTGCGGCCAAGGAGAAGTCCGACTGGAAACTTGAAGTCAACTCCTCCCGCGAAGTTCCGGCCATTCCCGAACTCAAGTGCGTGCCCGAGCAGGACGGCTTCACCGTCGAGACGGGCAGACTCACCGCCAAAGTGAGCAAAAAGCGCTTCAATTTCCTCAGCGACATCAAAGTCGACGGCAAAAAGGCGGGTTCGTTCGCTCCCCGCGGACTGGAATTCGCCGACGAGCAGGGCAAGGTCTTCGGTTCGGCGGAAGTTCCGCTCGATGATCTCCGCATTGAGGCCCGCGGACCTCTGTCGCTCACGCTCCGCGCCGACGGCAAGCTCGCCGACGGGCGCTTCACCGTGCGCATGACTTTCCGCGCCGGATCTCCCGTGGTGGATTTCTCCATCCGTTATCAGAACGTCAATCTCAAGACGGAGTTCACCGACTTCCGCAGTCTGTCGCTTGCGTTCGTGCCCGCCGCCCCTG
>JAFTDL010000258.1 GCA_017454215.1 Lentisphaeria bacterium
CCGTAGGCGATTTGTGTGATGTCGCTTTTGTGTTCCCGGAGCGGCGGAACCCGGATCTGAACCACGTTCCGCCGATGGAACAGGTCCTCGCGGAACTTGCCGTCGCGCACCATGGCGGCGAGGTCGCGGTTCGTCGCGGTGAGGAGACGCACGTCGACGTCGATCTCCGCTCTGCCGCCCAGCCGGGTGAACCGCCCGCCCTCGAGGACCCGAAGCAGGAGTCCCTGCGCCTCCAGCGGCAGTTCGCCGATCTCGTCCAAAAAGAGCGTCCCGCCGTTCGCCTGTTCGAACAGACCGCGCTTCATTTCGTTCGCCCCGGTGAACGCGCCTTTTTCGTGGCCGAAGAAACGGCTCTCCAGCAGATTCGGGGCGACGCAGGCGCAGTTGAAGGCGATGTAAGGCTCGTTCCGGCGCGGCGATTTGTAGTGGATCTGCAGCGCCACGGTCTCCTTGCCGGTCCCGCTTTCGCCGCAGATCAGCACCCGGGCGTGCGTGTGCGGCGCGACCATGTTGATTTTGTACAGCAGGTCCTGCATCGCCTGACTTTTGCCGACCAGTTCCCGGTTGCCGTAGCGCTTGTAATGCTCGATCAGCTGGCGTTCGGATTCGGACCAGCGGCATTCCGGATCCGCGTTGGCGATGTGCCGGATGGCGTCGCCGTAGGAGCGTTCATCCTGATAGTTCCGGTAGGAGTACATCGCCGCCTCGATCAGCAGATGATACGGCATGGCTTTCCTGCCCGGCTTGCCTTCCTCCGCCAGCGGCGCGATATCCTCATACGGGAGCTTATAGCACAGGCTCACCGCATCCGTGATGCCGTCGCCGTCAACGAAAACGTCCATCGCCGACCGGATCCCGGCCGAAATGGACTCCGGCACGGGGAGACTGCTGATCCACGACACATGGACCGATTTCGCCTTCAGTTTCTTCAGCGCCTTTTCCAGCAGGTCCGGATCGCCGGTCAGCCCGACGCCGAGGATCACGATGTTTTTGTACCCGCGGACCTCGTCCAGAAATTCCGGGAGCCGGCGCGTGCTCATGCCGAAAACATCGGCTTTTTTCCAATGCCGCAGAGCCAGCGCGGCCGCGCAGGCATAGTCCTTCCATCCCCAGCCCGTCAGGATCAGATTTTCCATTTCAACCTCCAAAAATTAAACAGTCATCGTTCAAAATGTAATATATTATTCGCCGCCGCGAAAATCAAACATCCTGACGTCTTTTTCTTCGAATTTCATCCGGAAGAGGATGTGCACGCAGGCAGCGGCGTCATCCAGCGCATCGTGATGCCGGAAATCGTGTTCAAAAAATGATGCCATCGCATCAAGCGAATGAGAGCGCAGTTCCGGATGCCTTTCCCTGCTCACGGCGAGCGAGCAGACGTAGGGGAAACGGATCGCCGGGAGCCGGTAGAGCTCCAGCGCGGCCCGCAGATGGGCGAGGTCGAAGGGGGCATTGTGGATCACGACGCATTCCGCCGCCTCCAGCATGCGGCTCAGGACCGGCCAGACCGCCGGGAATTCCGGCGCTTCCCGCAGATCGTACCAGCCGATCCGGTGCACGTTGTAACAGGCCGCCGCCACATGGTCCAGCGACTTGTGCGGCCGCACCAGCCACTCGCGCTTTTCCGTGACGACGCCGTCTTCGAGGACCGCACAGCCGACGGCGCAGATGCTGCCCGGCAAACCGTTCGCCGTTTCGAAATCAAGCCCGGTCAGTTTCATATTGCGGCAGTTCCTTCTGCAGAAGTTCTCTTTCGCGCGGCGTCAGAAAAGCATAAAGGTCCCACGGCCGCCCCTCGGGGAAATGCTTTGCGAAGATCGCCGGAGCCAAGTGGCCCAACTTCATCAGTTCCAGACGGCTGACGTTTTCCCACGGGACACGGTCCTCGAACTGCGGCTGGGCCGCCAGCAGTTTCGCCCACGGCAGATCGCCTCGGCGGCGAAGTCCGGACCACCATACGTCATCCGGCGTGAACCGCGGCTGCTCCATCAGAAGAAAGAACCAGCTGACGGGGCCCGCCGCGTCCCGCAGTTCTCCGATCTCATAGCCGGGGGTGTCCGCCAGTTCCGGATGCTTCTTCAGCACATCGAGCTTTTTCCTTGCGTCTTGCGTTTCCATTTCGCCTCCATGTTCGGGGTTTGCCCGGGTAAAAGCAAATACCGTGCCAACCCTTCTCCGGGGGCGGACCGGGTACATGGAACGGACCCGCGCGGTCAAATTTTGATCCGGTGCGGTCATTTTCCGAATGGACAATGACGCAACAAGATCGTTTCCCCGCACAAACGGACTTGGCACAAGATTTGCTCTAATGACCGGCAAAAACAAGATCGTGATCCCAACAAAAACTTTCGAGACAGGAGAAAAATAAACATGCACACCCGCATCAAAGCGGAAGCCTCGCTGGGCGTGCTGTATGCCAGCTACGGCATCATGAACCGTGTCTGCTGGCAGGGCAGACTGCCGCCGAGTCTGCTGCGAATGAGCTATCGGCTGTCGCCGCGGACGATCGCCTATGCCGCCACCGACTTCCGGATCGTCTTCAATGCCAAATACTGTCGGAAATTCGACGATTCGGGATTTCTGCAGGTCATGGCTCATGAAATGATCCATATCTGGCAGTATTCGCTCGGGCGGCGCGGCGGTCACGGCCGTGATTTCAAGAACGAACAGCTGCGGCTGGGACTGGTCCTCGGCCGGGAGATCCCGTCGGACTCGCCGATGGGCTATGTGTTTTTCATGCATCGGCTGAAAAACCTGCACCCGGCGGAAGCGGCGCGGATGCTTGCCGCGTATTCGGGTCCCCGCAAGGTCGAAACGGAGTATTATCGAACGTTATGTCAATAACCCAACCATCAACCAAAGGACAAAAAAATGCCATTGAGAAAAGCAGTCAAGGAAAATCGTTACGAGATCGCGGAATTTTTGATCGGGAACGGGATGCGGCCGGATCCGGAAAGGGATGCGGAACTCCTTTGTTCCGCGCTGGAAAACAGATCCAAGCCCATGCTTCGGCTGCTGCTGCCGTTCTTCGAGCTCAACCGTCCCGGAACGGACGGGCGGACGCTGCTGTTTCATCCGCAGCTCGACAAGGAAACGGCGGAGCTTCTGATCCAGAGCGGCGCGAAGGCGGACTTCGCCGACCCGGACGGCGTACTGCCCTATCAGGCGGCGGCCGATCCGGAAACAGCCGAGTATCTGGAAAAGTTGTATTTCGAGCTCCATCCGCCGGTCGAATATCTGCCGGCGGTCGTCGAGAAACCACAGCCGCTGAACTGGTCCGAGCGGTTCACGACCGAGCGTGTTTCCATTGCCGACCTCGTTCCGGTGGAATGCGATCCGGCGACCGGCCGGTTCAAGATCCGGTTCGAGGACCGGATCTACGATACGACGGCCCGCTTCATCACGAGTTTCGCGCGGAAACTGAAATTTTCCAACAACATCTTCAACTATTTCACCGCCGAGGAAGTGTTCGACCGGGTACAGGAACGGAATCCGGATGTGGCGTTCAAGGTCACGTTCGACCGACAGAACGGCGAGATCCTGGGCGTGGTGGACGAGACGAAGCGGCTGCTGCCGGCGGAGATCGCCTGCAGCGTTTTCGCCGCCGATCCGCGCATCCAGAAGATCCAGTACGCCCATGGCGTGTGGGAGGCGGAATTCCTGCTGGACGAGACGTTTTCGGTCCGCAACGACAGCGAATACGCCCGGAAGATCTGGGTTCATTATCCGGTGGACGGTGTCAGCATGCCGTGCGTATATCTTTCCGTGCTCCGGCAGGTGTGCTCCAACGGGATGGTCGCACAGGTCCCGGGATTCCGCACGGAAATCGAGATCAACGACGAATCCGGGACGCATCTTTCCCGGCTGCTCCGCTCCTACAACAACGAAAACGGCTTCATGGCGCTGGAAAGCCGCCTCCAGACGGCGCAGGACACGCTGGCCTCCATCAATGAACTGCTGAAGTTCGAAAATCTGCTCGCGACCCAGATCTCGGACCCGCGCTCGGCTTCCGCGCTGCAGACCCGGCTGGAGGAGATGGCCGGCGATCCGTGCGCCCGTTACGAAACAACGTCGCTGAGCAACATCGCGCCGAAAAAGCGTTCCCTGCTGCCGGTCGGCTGTTCGGTCAACGACCTCTTTCACTTCTGCTCCGAGCTGACCACGCATCACGACAACCTCGTTTCCCGCGCGGACGCTTTCAACGCAACGCTGGGAAGCATGCTGGCGCAGGAATTCGATCTGGAGGAGATGTACCCCAACCGCAACGCGGCGCGGGCGTTCCATTTGGACGACATGGACCTCACGGAAAACATCTATCAGGAAAGCGCCGCACGGCGGTACAATACGGTGTTCCAGGCATGAACGGGTTCATTTTCGAGGAACGGCCGTATCAAATCGAGGCCGTGGAGCGGGTGCTGGCGGAGTTCGCCGCAGGAAGGGAGTCGGTCCTGCTGGAATCGCCGGTGGGTTCCGGCAAGACCGTGATGGGCCTTCTCGTCATCCGAAGACTTCAGGAACAGGCGGAGGGGAAACTGCGGGTCAACTGGGTGGCCTCGCGGCGGCACATCCTCGAACAGACGCAGGATCTGAACGACAGTTACTTCCATTGCGACGTCAACATGGTCTCCGTCTTCTCCTCGAATCCGCCGAAAGCGGATCTGGTGGTCCTCGACGAGGCGCATCACGAGGCGACGCAGAGCTGTCTGGACATGTACGAAAACACCGGCAACACCCGGACGCTCGGACTTTCCGCCACGCCCATGCGGACCGACCGGATGCGGCTCTCGTTTCAGGCGAGCATCCGCTGCTGCGGGATCCAGCGGCTGATCAACATGGGGATCCTTTCGCAGTACCACTCCTGCAAACTGCCGGAGTGGAACGTGGAACTGGCCGCGAAAGTCTTCTGCGAAACGCCGGAGCGCTGGGGCAAGACGCTGGTCTTTTTCCAAACGATACGCGAGTGTCGGGAGTTCAAGCGCATCCTCGCCGGGCGGGGGATCGGCTGCGAGGTCGTCACCGCGCAAAGCAACCGGGATTCCCAGCTCGACGCTTTCATCGCGGGCGACGTTCAGGTCGTGGCCAATGTCTCCGTGTTGAGCGAGGGGTTCGACCTGCCGGAACTGCAGAGCGTGTTCCTGCGCGACGCTTCGCGTCTCCCGACCATCCAGATGGCCGGACGCGGCCTGCGCCGGGCCGAGGGCAAAACGCATTGCAGTCTGGTGCAGAGTTCGACTTCGCCGTATCCGGTGGAAAAGATCGCGCTTCCCGCCGAAGGGTTCCGTTACATGAAGGGAAAATGGCTCAGCTGCTCCGGCAACACGCAGGCTATCCAGGAAACGCTGGAACAGAGCATGAAACTTCTCGAAAAACGGAAAGTCCATCTGCCGCGCTATCTCTCCTCGGGGCGGCATGTCAAGGAAGTGTCATTGCGGGCGCTGACGCCGTTTTCCCGACGCTCGCTCGCTCAACTCTTCGACATTGCAGGTGAACGATGAAAGATGATGCGATCATTGCCCGCGCCCGGGAACTGGCTGTGCTGTTCGCGGACATCCCCGATGATGTGCTGATGCGGTTCGTCAACCGCAACGGGCTCATATGCGATGTTTTTTCCCGCGATGCCATCCTGCGCGTGCTGGCGGGACGCCCGAGTTCCGGGCGGGAACAGCTGAAGTCGTTCCTGTGCCGATCGGTCCCGGAAGTCCTGCGGAAAAAGCCGGAATGGTATTGGGGGTCGAAATTGAAGAGCCGATACGAAAAACATATCTCCTGCGGGTGTACTTGTGTTTTCTCTCCGCCGCTCCCGAAGGCTCACCCGTCACGCGATGACGAGTATGTGGAAAACGCGCAGGAAGTGGCCCGCCGCGACCGCGAACTGCTCAAAAAGCTGCAGCAGAGCGACGAGATCGCGATCCGACGGGAAATTTTGAACGAGGACGACTTCAACACCGCCTGCGGCGATTCGGAGACTGCTCGGGCCGAAGCCGCCTTCCGCGACGGCGTGGTGAAGGCAAAGCTCGCCGAACTTGAGCGCTATGTGAAAGAGCAGATGGCGGAACTCCGTCGGGAAAACTGGGCATATCTGGAATCGCTCCGGCAGGAGATGCTGCCCTCCCGCACGGATCGGAACCCAGCGTCCGATGAGGGAAATCAAAATGCCCGCATGGATGATGCAGGCATTTTCTGACTTGTCCTGCCCGGACGGCAGTGAACGCGGCGGTCCGCCTTGCGGTTCCCACACGAGATCCGGCAGGATTTCCCGTCTGCCGCCGACCGGAGGGGAGAGCAGTTTCCGCGCTTCCAGTTCGTTGATGATCGCCACCGCACGGTTGTACGAGATCACGAGCCGCCGCTGGAGGAAAGAGGTGCTGAGCTTGCGCTCCAGCAGGATCAGCGCGACCGCCCGGCGGGTAAGATCGTCGTCCGTTTCGCGAATGTATTTCGATGCTTCGGCCACGAACAACACCGGATCCGATGTCGCTTTGTCGTCCGGACCGTGTTCTTCCCGCAATTCCTGCGGCCCGGACGAGAATTCCGGCCGCGCCTGACTGCAGACGAACTCGACGACCTTGCCGAGATCGTCATCCGGGACCCACGCCCTTTGGATGCGCACCGGGACGTCCCCGGGCAGGCTCATCAGCATGGCTCCTCTGCCGGGAAGTTTTTCCGCGCCGTCCGCGTCAAGCACCACACGGCTGTCTTCTCCGGAAACCACGCGGAAGCAGAAACGCGTCGGGAAATTCGCCTTGATGACGCCGGTGATGATGTCCCGGCTTGGCCTCTGCGTGGAAACGACCAGATGGATCCCCGCCGCTCGGCCCTTCTGCGCGATGCGGACGATCGACTTTTCGACTTTGCTCTTGGCGTCGGACATCATCAGGTCGGAGAGTTCGTCAATGATGATGACGAGGCGAGGCATGGTTGCCGGCAAGGGAACCCCGTCGTCGCCGAGCACCGCGGCGTTCTCGGCCGGACGGCTGTTGTAGTCGCGCAAATTTTTCGCGCCCGCCTTGGCGAGGATGCGGTATCGCTTCTCCAGTTCATTGACCGCCCAGCGGAGGGCGGCGGCGGCCTTCGGCGCGTCGTTGATGACCGGCGTGAGAAGGTGCGGCAGCGCCGCAAAATCGATCATCTCCACCATTTTCGGATCGAACAGGATGAGCTTCAGTTCCGCGGGCGAAAAGCGGAAGAGCAGGCTTGCGATGAGGGTATTCATGCACACGCTCTTGCCGCTGCCGGTAGACCCGGCGATCAGCAGGTGGGGCGCTTTCGCGAGGTCGATGACCACCGGCTCTCCGGCGTCATTCTCGCCGACGGCGAACGGGATTTCCGAACGGCTGTTCTTCCATGCCTCGGATTCCAGCACGGAACGGAAAAAGACCGGCCAGCCGGGCGTTCCGGCATCATGGGGCGGCACGGGATTCAGCAGACTGATTTCGGGCAGTTTCCAGTTGTCGGACATCTTCACTTCCTTATCCTTACGATATACAAATTAAGTAATTTCGTTCCAGTTGAAAGCCCCGGATCACAGCGCGGGCGAATGCCTGCCCTTGTAGGAGCCGTTCGGATGGCGCGGACACGGCTGCACCGTCATCGCCGAAATGCTGCGGAAACGCTGTCCGCAATGCTTGCAGGTGTAGGTCTCCTTTTCGCCGCCCTCGTACAGCACATGCCGCCCGCGGTACGCCCCGTTCGGGTGCCGCGGGCAAGGCTGATTCGACAGCGCGGTCACCGACGAAAAATGCTGTCCGCAATGCTTGCAGTAATAAGTCGCCATGTTCATTCCTCCTTCTTTTCTTTGACCGCCTGTCCGCCGCGGAAAGGCGTGCGCCTTTTCGTAAAGCAGATCCCGTGCCAATCCCTTTTCCCGCGAAAAAGGCCTACACATCCTGCCTTTTGCGTTCAAATCCTGACCGGAACGGTGCAAATTTTTCCACCTCTCGCGTGTCATATCCGAGCGCATTCGGGCGAATACAGTACATGGCACGGATCATGCTCATGATTTTTCCAAACGAAAGGAGCTGACATGCGTTTTTCGGAATATTTCGAGACGGCGGCGCGTTTGAGCCGGACCGACCCCGCGCAGGCGGAACATCTCACCCGCGAGGCGGAGGCCCATTCGCTCGTCCATGTGCCGGAACACCTGAACCTCTGCGCGCGGCTCTGGATGGAGTATCTGCACGACCGCGACAACGCGATGCGCTGTCTCCTGCTGAACGAGTGCCGCATCGCCCCGGACGATCAGGAGGGACTGCTGGAGATCACAGAGGCGTATCTCGTGATCGTGCACGACTTCGCCTCGGCGGAACGGTGTTTCAAAAAGGCGCTCGCGGCCTCCGCGCCGACGGAGCGGCTGAACGCATTTTTGGCGAAATACGGCGGCAGGCGCGAAACCGATGGCACACTTCGGCTCGAACCGTGAAGCGGATTTGATCGGGAGTCGTCATTTTTTGCGCAGATCGTTCCGGAAGATCGGGGACGCTTCAGGTCGTTTCGGTGTTTGGCACGGGAAATGCTGATCTCTGCGTCACCGGGCGAAAAGTGCGCCCATCGGAAAAACTATACGGAAAGGACGAAAAATGAAGTATGTGATCGGGATCGTGGTGCTGGCGCTGATCGTCGGCGCGGTGTGGCTGCTGGGAACTTCCGGGACGGAGCCGGGCTGGTCCGCCGACCGGGTCCGCGAGCGTCTGACGCCCGGCCCCGCCGCGGGCAGCGCCGCGCAGAGCACCGTGCAGAACGTCAACATCCATCTGATGAATCCCAATGGGAACGAAGGCAAGCCCGCCGCCAAGCCGGACAAGCCTTCCGCGCCCGAAAATCTGCAGGACCGGTTCGACCCGAAAAGCCCCGACCCCACCCGTTCGTGGAGCAACGCCGCCAAAGTCAAGGCCCCCGTCAATTACATGACGGCCGTTCTGCAGTATCTCGGCAAAAAGCAGAACGAGGTCAAGACGATCCGCTTCGACATCGGCGTCACCTGTCAGGAATGGGAGGCCAAATACCGTGAATCGGAGAAAAACACCCGCGCCTCGCTCGCCATCCTGCGGGAAGCCGTGCAGGTCTACAAGCAGGCGGAGAAAAGCCGGACCTGGCCCGTGGATTACGCCTACCGCACTTATACCAAGGCGGAACTGGAACTCAAGCTCAACGAGCTGGAGAAACGCTATCTCGCCGCGCTCGCCGAGCAGAACCGGATCCGGAACGGCCTCGCGCGGCTCCGCGACACTCTGCGCAAGCAGGACAACACCATGGAGGAGCTGTCGCTCCGGATCAAGACCTATTCCGACAACTTGGAACTGGTCCGGAGCGGCAAGCTGACCGGCAATGTCGAAGATTTTTTGAAGTCGCTGGAGCGCTCGGTCGCTTCGCAGGAACAGCTGCTGCGCGAATCCCAGCAGCAGGCCGAAAAGGAGATCTTCGCCGCCGCCGTCCACGAGCGGCACGAGGCCGCCGGGAACCTGCCCGACATTTTGCGGCGGTATGACAGTGCGGGGCCGGAAAAATGAAGATCGCATACCGGAAATGGATCCTGCTGGCCCTGCTGGGCGCGGCGGGGTACGGCTGTTGGCGGAATCGGGACTGGCTGATCGGGCAATACCGGGATTTCGAGCGCCGTCAGGCACGGCAGAAGGAAGAGATCATCCGGCGTCCGGCGCGGGAATGGTCGTCCGCGGACCGTCTGCGCTACCCCGCCGAATACGCCAAGCGGCGCGAGGAGGCGCTGCCGACGCTCCCGTGCACGCAGTGGACCAACGAGGAAAAGGAACGGCATCCCCGGCTTTTTCTCACGAATTTCCGCCGGGAGATCGAGGAGGCGGTCCGCAAACTCGAGGCGGACATCCAGCACTGGGAGCAGGAGCGCGCCGGTCATGCCGCGCTGGCCGCCGCCGAGGCGGAAAAGATCGCCAAGGCGGAAGATTTCATGCGTCAGGCGGTCCCGCTCTTGAAGGCCGGGCAATTCCCGGTCGTGCTTCACGGCATTTCTTTGAGCAAGTCCGAACTGGAACAGCATCTGATATCCTACCAGACTTTGCGGAAAAACGCGCAGATGCGCCGCCAGCAGCATCTGGACCTGCGGCAGGCCGCCTCCGAACAGCTGACCTTGAAGCGGCGCGACCTCGCCGCCCGGCACGCCGAGGCGGAAAGTAGCCGGGTCTTCATCGCGCGGCTGGATGCCAGGGAGCGGATCGGCTCCATGCATCAGGTCATGGCGGAGATCCGGCAGGGACTGGCCTCGGCGCAGGCGATCTCCAACGACGCGTCGCCGGTCTTTGCGGAAGAACACCGGCAGGTCGTCGGGCAAAAGGCGGAGGACCGGGACACGCTGGCGGCGCTGCAGGAGGAGTTCAAATGAACCTGATGCGTTGGGGGAGCCTCCTGCTGCTCCTGTGCGCCGGATGCGGGACCGTCCGGGAGAAGCCGATACGGCTGCCCCGTTCCGGCCCGGAACTCACGCCCGATGCCGTGACGATCGCTCCCGCCGAGCCCGTGACCGCGTTCCTCGCGCCGCGTCCGCGCCGCCCGGTGCGGGAGAACCTGTCGCCGGTCGGCGAGGCGGACCTTCGCGACTGGGCGCGTTCGGCGTGCCTCATCCGAAGCGACCGGGAGCTCCGGCTGGCCGTATCCGAGCTCGAATATCTGCAGACGCATGATTTCGCCGCGTTCGCACAGTACCGGAGTCAGCGGACCAGACTTGCCGAACAGCGCGCGGAGATGCGGAACTATGCCCGGTCGCAGGGGCTCACCCTCGACGATCCCCGGCTGTGTCAGCTGCTGAACTGCGTCCGGATGCAGTGCATGGAGGACGCGCTCCACGGCAAACTGCGGCGGATCATCGACGCCGTTCAGGCGGAAATGCGGAGGACGAAATGAGACGTTTCGCAATTTTGGCGGCGCTGACTCTTCTGCTGGCGGGGTGCCGCACCTACGTCGGCAGCACCGATCTCTTCGAAACCGGCCCGGCGGTCGACGACGTCGCCCATGCCGAGCGCGAGCGGGAGACGTTCGGCCTCATCTGGACCATGCGCGGCGGCACGGTGACCGTGCGGTTCGGTACAGAGTACGACCGCAGGCACGTCAGAAAACAGGTCGTACGGCAGATCGGCCGGGAGTATTTTTATCTGGACAAGACGGACAATGTCATCGACACGGGGCCGATGCTGACGAACCCGCTCGGCATCCCGTTCGCGCTCATCGCGTGGCCGTTCGCCGTATTTGCGGACACGATGGATCTGCTGTGCGGCAAACCGTGGCATTTCCACGGCGGGAACCGGCCGGGCGCGGGATATCTCGCCGCCTATTCGCCGCCCGTGTCGTGGTTCACGGCGATCGCATTGCGCCCGCCGTACGCGTACAAGACGGGCAAACTGCTGAGCGAAAAAGATCTTTGGCAGGACCCTGCGGAGGAAATTCACGAAACCGAGATCCGGCAGACGTTTTTCGCGCCGGACGCCGCGGGTTCCGAAGTGCGGATCGAGGGAGAGCGGGCGAGCATCGCAGGCAAGATGGACGCCTCGGGAGCGTTCACGTTCACGCCGGCCGAACTGCAGTGTACGACCGTCCGCGGCGAGCCGCTCGAATTCCGGGTCCGTCATTCGCCAAGCGGGCGGACGTGGCGGGTGACGACGTCGCCCGTGATCGACCCGGAGGAACTCCGCGACTGGAACATCCTGGCCGACGAAACGCTCGATCCCCGTTCCCGGACTTGCGCGCTCCTGCGGCTCCGGCCCGTTTTCGGCGAAGACCGCGTCGTGGAACTGGCGCGCCGACTGCTTTCCGGCCGGCCGCTGGACCTGCCCGCTCTCCCTCACGGCAGCATCCAAATACGCTCGACATGGTTCGGCAGATGAAAGAGGGGGAGTTTATGCAAAGGGGAAAGGAAAGACCTTTTGAGGAAAGGTCCTTTCCTTCCCCCTCTGCACTCCCTCATCTTTTCCCAAACCTTTTTGCGTTCGCATTTCCTTTTTTCGCTCCGTGCAAAAAGGAAATGCGGACACGAAGTTTGAGAAAACGATTCAAACCGACGTCGGCGCGAGGAAACGTAAATGGGCAATAAAAGACATCGGTAAAGAAACTCGAAGAATAGAAAAATGAAACCGGAACTGCAGCAGCAATTGTACGAGGCGGCGCCGCTCCTCTACGAAACGGCAAGCAAAAGCCCGGCATGGAAAGTCGAACTGCCGGACGATCTGTTTCCGTTTCTGCTGGAATTGTCGCAAGGGATCGAAAAGTTCAACCGCCGTTACCGGAAACGGCAGGTCCGCGTCCTGCGGATCACGATCCGGGAAGCGGATCTGCAATTTCAGCCCCTGCGGCAGGTCCCGAGCGTCGAGCAGCGGATCGCCGCCGCCCGTCTGCGGATCCGGCAGTACCGCAGAGGCGTCCTGGAAGCCTTTCTCGAGCGGGCGCAAGCCATGCAGAGCACGGCGCTCTTCGAATCTCGCCTGCTGCCGGACTGGAAGCGGGTCATGCCGGACGAGCGTTCCACGCTCCGGAAAATTCTGACGTACGCGGAACGTTCCGCCGCTTCGCCGGACGACTGGAAAATGCTCGCCGACTGGTATCGCCGGGCGAACGACCGGGAAAATGCGCAGAGGTGTCTCGAAGCCACCGGCAAACGCAAGGAAAGTCGATAGAAAATATTTCTTTGTGGTTGCAAAACAAGAAGCAAGGAATATATTAACGGCAAAGAGGAGGTGCCTGATGGAAAACAAAGAAAAGAAGATGATGGAATCCGGAGTCGAAGTGACCTTTCGCAGAGCAGAGGCAACAACCGCCGAGGAGCTTTTCAACGCGGGGTGGGATTCTGATGTTGAGCAATATGATGCGGACGAGCGTTTTGAGGTAAAACCCGGCTTTGAGGCTTGGTATACCATCTGTGCCGCACCGGACGATGAGGCCTATTCTTTGGGGCCGGGTGTTTTCCGTTTTCACAACGGTCAAATGGAAAGCCTTTGCGGCGGCCAATGGAAAAAATACCGATATGATGACGACTCCATCGAAGATGACGACTTTTTTGAAGCTGAAGAACCTCTCGATGACGATACCCCATCCAAATGATTTTCCCGCAACCACCCGGAATATGGCCGGATGAATGAGTCTCGGCAAAACGGCATCCCCGCTGCGGCGGATTGATCGCCGTTACGGTCCGCTGATTTCGCGCGGAAGATCCAGCGTTCCGTATTTGCAAACAAGCGATGGCGGAGTATATTAGGCGATGATGCGACATCTGAATTCGGACTTTGAAAATAAAAAGCAACCCCAAGGAGGTCCAATGTCAGTACACGATCTTTTGGAAAAAATAAGTCAACTTCATATTCGGCAGGAAGAGATTTCCAAGCTGAAAGGGGACAATTTTAATGTCTTCAAACTTTGCGGGGTGAATTATTATGAAACCCGCCACTCTGACATTATTGCGGAATTTTTGGATCCCAAGGGGGCGCATGGTTGCGGAATCGATTTTCTTCAAGCGTTCTGTCAGATTGTCGGTCTTAACTTCGACAAATTCGAAAACGCGGAAATTGACAGAGAATATCCAATCCCGGATGGTCGTCTTGATATTTTGATTCAATCGCAGGGGAACAGAATCATCATTGAGAACAAGATTTACGCGGGCGAAGGAGAGGAGCAGCTGAAAAGATATCGTGAATGGTTAGACAAAAAAGCGGGGAACCAAAGTGAGGCATCTCTGTATTTTCTCACCTTGGATGGAAGACCGTCATCTATCGATGATGAAATTCAAGGGCAGTACAATTGCATTTCTTACAAGAATCACATTATCTCATGGCTGACCGAATGTATTCGCATTGCAGTGGAAAAACCATTTATAAGGGAATCTCTGCTGCAATACAGAAATTTGGTGGAAGAATTAACGAAAGGGAATAAAATGTCTGAAGAAGATAAAAAAATCGCCGAAACCATCCAGAAAGATTTTTCGTCCGCCATTGCGGTAAAAAGACACACCGATCAAGCAAAGGCCATGTGGCTTTGGGACAACATTTTGGATAAACTTATTCGTGATGAGCATTTTACTGCTGATCGGGATCGGGACACCATGATTGATTCGCAAGACGTTTTTTTGTCATATTTCAAAAATCATAAAAAAGTGACATATGCATTTAATCAATATGGCTTCAAAGTTCCACGCCGAGAGATTGTTATATACGATGCTAGCGACAAAATTATACAAGAAACACGAACATCTACCGGCAAGTGCCCGCACAACTGGGACGATGATTTTTTTACAGAAATCACTCCCGATAATGCGTCCGACAAGGCAACTGAGGCCATTAACAAAATTATTGCCGATAAAGATAAAGTGTTGAGCGCATAACAACGAGGCAACAAAATTTTTCATCTGCGCCACCGGCTTTCGAAAAGCGCGTCATAAACGCGACTTTTCGGAAGGTCGACTTAGTCGGGCCGGCTCCACGTGCATCTCATCGCTCAACGCAACGAGCCATGTGCCTCATCCAACACACGGGGCGAGGAGCGTGAGCGACGAGCGCGCAGGGGCCTCCTATGAGAGACCATTTGTCAAGTCCATATCTCAAAAAAACTTTTTTCGGAAGGAATCGACTTGGTGATCGATAACGTCCGAGAAATTGCGCACATTTTTGAAGAGGCCGCTTGAAAAGTGACCTGTTCTCTGATTGATTATAGTAACCACAAAATAATCAACAAAAGGAGAACAGGTCATGGAAAATGTAGCGCAAGAAACGGAAAAAGC
>JAFTDL010000259.1 GCA_017454215.1 Lentisphaeria bacterium
CCCCGAAGGGCAAGGCGCAGTTATCCGCCGGCGGGTGCTACCCGCCGCGGGAGGGGTGCGGGGAGGGCGCGGAGCCCTCCCTGCAAAACACCCCCGTTTTTTTGAAAAAGGGTGAGGGGGCGGGAGAGGGAAAAAACTTTTTGAGCCATCAAAAAAAGTTTTTTCCCTCTCCCGAGGTCCTCATGCCTTTGTCGGAAATCCGGCTACCGGGAGATTTCCGCGACGATCATGGCGTAGCCGAAGGATTCGGGCACGGTGAATTCCAGTCGGTCGTTGGAGACGGTGAAGGGAATTTCGGTTCTGTCGGGGGCGAGGAAGACGTTTTTCGGTGTCCGGCCGTCCAGCCGCAGGCTTATTTTTGTGCCGGTGATGGGCAGGGCGTCTTCGATCATGAAGTTCTTTCCCCGCAGATCGGGCTGATAGTCGAGCAGATGGACGATCAGGCAGGTCTCCTTTTCGGTCACGAAGGCGCGGGCGAAAGTGGGAAAACGTCTGTCGGCCCGCAGCAGGGGCTCCGGAAGGAAACGTCTGAGCATGATTTCCAGCACTTTTCTCAGATCGGGCGAGGTCTGATTGTAGTATCCCTGACAGAGAGGGAAGGAGCAGTAGGCGCACTGATCCGTCAGGACCAGAAACGGCAGGCCGGTGGAACGCGCCGGAGGCGTGTAGCAAAAGGAATATTTGCCGTCCCAGTGCCGGTCGTAACAGGAGGATATCACTTCGCCCGCAACCTGAGCGCCGGACAGGGATTCCACTTTCAGGCCCCGGGTGTAGACGGCAAGGGGCATATCGGGCACTTCGCGGGCAAAATCTCCGGTCAGCCGGAAATAAGCCGGGTCGCACTCGCATTCTCCCAAATAGCGGCAGCCCCACTCCTTCTCGAAGAGGAAGGCGGTTTTTGCGGCGTTCAGGCCCGAATTGCCCGTTGCGATGATCTTCTTTCCGGCATCCAGATGGCGTTTGATCCGGGAAGCGATATCGTCGTTGAGCAGGACGTTGTCGGGCAGGAAGAGAAGATCATATTTCTCCCAGTCGCAGTGTTCGTCGACAACGTCGAATTGCATGCGCAGTTCGGAGAGCATGCGGACGGCGCCGGTGAGAACGGGGGTCTTGCTCACTTTCCCGGGAGAAACGACGGCGAGATCGGTGAGATTTTTCGCCCCGTCGAACCAGGGATCGAAGACGTGTATTTTGCGGAACACCTTTCCCACGCGGTCGAAAATACACGGCGCGAAATTGCCGCGGGGAGGCAGATGATCTCCCACGTTGGGCCGCATGCCGTTGGCGAGGCCGAAAAGCAAGTCGTATTCAAGGGCTTCCTCCGTACGCAGACTGCCGAAATCGCCCCAGTTGTTGAAGCGTCCGGTCATGTTGAGGACGGGGACGTCCGCCAGGTTCCGGCAGTAGCGGGAAAAGATCGGCAAATAGTCGTAGCCCCAGACAGGATTGTTGGGCAGGCACTCGCACTCCAGATACGAGCCGATGCGGGTGTTGTCGGCGACGGAGACGCCGAGAAAGTAGGTCAGAAAACCGTTTTCCTTCGGACGCAGCATGGCGGAAATGTCTTCCGCCAGTTTGAGGATGGACTTTTGAGCAAATATCATGACATCCTCTTCCTTCGAAGAGTCCAGTCCCGCCTTCCGCATTCCCTCTTTGCATCGTGGACAGATGCAGGGGAAGACGTTGAAACTGTCGAAGAGAAATCCGGCGACGGGATACTTTTCCCTGACTTCGCCGATAAGTTTCATCAGGTGATCCCGCCAGGGGGAGTTGGGGCACATGGTCCGGATGTAGGGACTGATCCAGCCCAGATCATAGACCTCGGGATGCAGCAGATTGCCCGCCATGCCGATGCGGCTCCATTCGGGATGCCGGACGGCATCCTCGTTGGAGAGTCCGCAGTTGAAATAGGCCGAAACTTTGATGTTGCGCCGGGCGCACTCGCGCACGACCTCGCCGAAGAGGTCGCGTTCCGGGGGCAGGGCTGGGTGCCGGATTCCCGTCTGTGTGTCGAAGTAGCAGAAGCCCTGATTGCATTTGGCGTGAAATCCCACAAGGTCCACGCCTGTTTTTTTGAGATTTTCCGCAAAAACATCAGCATGAAAATCGCGCCCGACATCGGGACAGGCCTTCATCGTGTGCATGTCGAAGAACATGGCGTATTTCGGGTGATACATAGGAAACCTTTCAGAAAAGTCCGGACTTTATTTCAGATATTCCAGAGAATCATGTAATCGCGGCGCTTCAGGGGAATGCCGATTTTCCCGTCTTTTCCTGCGATCTCCTGACCGGTTTCCGCATTGCGAAGGCGCAGATTTCTGATGCCGAGTTCGGCGAGCGCGGCGGCGTCGAGGGTCACTTCCGCCCGGTCGCCGGAGCCCTCGTTCATGACGATGAGCATGAACTTGTCTCCTTTCACGTAGCCCGAGGCCAGAACGCCGGGTGAGGTGCGCCACGGACGGGAAGCATCGGCATAACTGATGAATTTCGTTTCGTTTTTCAGACCGAAGCGTGCTTTAATGTCCTCAATGTCATCCGTTTTTACGCCGAACAGTGGGAATATTTGCGTGTCATGGACGAGAAAATATCCCTTGAAATGCCTGATTTTGTCTTTCTGTCCGAGCCTCGCCTCCGGCGTCTTCCAAGCATGGGCGCGGGCCGGATTGTGCGACGGGATGACCCGTGTGAACTGCGGGATGAAGAATTGGGGCACGCCCCACAGGGTGCCGCGGAAGGAGGCGCGGAACATGTCGGGCGAGAAGATATTGAAGTAACTCTCATCCATGGCTACGGTTTTGTTGTAAAGCTCCCCGTCGGCCAGCATGTCGGCGAAGGCGATCACGGGAGCCGCCGGTTTCGCCGACATGTGACGCATGATCCGTCCCCGGGGACGGAGTTTTTTGAACATTTTGTACGTCCGCATAGCCAGACGGCGCGTTGCGCGCAGATTGAAGGAACTGTAATGCTTGCCGTCGCTTCCTGTGTAGCCGCAGCCGTGACGGGGATTGTCGCACATCTGGGCATCGGAGTTGTCGATGTAGATGTTGGGGATGTCCAGCTTCCGTATGATCGTGCGGAGACGGTCGAGGTAAAAATCCTGATATTCTCCGGACTGCGGACAGATCCACGTGAAATAGTTTGCGGGATTGCCTATGCAGCCGTACAATCCCTGTTCCGGAGGCGTGAGCATCCACTCGGCGCTGTAATACGGCCATTCCGGAAAGGTCGGCGTGATAGTGAATCCGGCGAAGTAATAAAACAGTTCCCTGCCGAAACGGCGGGTCTTGACCCGCTTCATTTCGTGGAATTTTTCATCCGTGCGCAGGGCATCGGCGTAAGGATAGTGGTGAAATTTCGACCAGACGAAATACGGGTCGAAATTCCGGTAGGGACACCAGGCACGCCAGTTCTCCGGCATGGGGCGCATGGGGACGGACTGAATGCCGAATTCATAGACCAGCGGCCGGTCCACGGTGATCTTGGTGTCGATCAGATTGAGGCGGAGCAGATTTTCATTTTTTCCGGGAATGAGCTGCAGAGCCTCGTTTGGGCGGGCGTTGTGCCAATGGGGGAGTTTTTCGCAGAACCATTGCAGACCGCGGTTGTCATCCCCTACGAACATGATGGGGGGGCGTTTGTAGAGATTCATGGAATACGAGGCGAATTTTCCGCAGTGACCGGGGGTGTAGGTCATGTAAAATTTGTTCATGGAGTTGAACAAGCGGGAGCGTTCTGGCAGAAAGGGGAAATCCAGACGCAGATTTTTGATTTCCGCGTTTTTCTCGGGAGTCAGAACGAGTTTTATCCAGGCGAAACCGTCGAACTGCACCTCGGCATTGGCGCTGATTCTGAAGCCGCCGAGCCGTTTTTCGGAAGACAGGGAAATCGTTTCGGGGGAGGGCGCCGCGGATTTGTTCGCTCCGCGCAGATCCAGAGCTTTCCCGTCGATGGACAACTCAACAGGACGACTGAAGAGCGGTATCCCGTCAGCGTATATCTGCCGGGGCAGGGGCGCGTTCGCAAAATCATAGGAAAACATCTTTCCGGAAACGCATCCGGATTTTTCATCGTATCGGGGCGGCGTCCACGGTGCGGGGACCGTCTTTTCCAGACCCAGTGTGTTGTTTTTCCACTTTTCCGGCTTCTGCGGAATAATGAACGGCAGCTCCCTGACGCATCGCCGGACTCCGGCACCATCCGTTCCCGTGATCCGGATTGTATAAACGTCCGGTTTGAATCCGTTCAGATCGATGTCCACTTTATTCCGGGCTTGCGGCGGCGTGATTCTGCGGGAGAACAGCTTCTTCCCATCCTTGTCGGAAAAGTCCACATCGTACCCGGCTGCCGCACCTTCGGCTGTGAAAAAGAGGGAAAGGCGGTTGTTTTTTCTGTCGACGATGGTGGCGGTCTCCTTGATTTCGGGGACTCCCGCGTTTTTGATGCAGACCGCCGCAAGACGGCTGATCGCGGCGGGGGAGAGTTTTTCATCGAAAATCAGCAGTTCATCCAGAAGCGTGAGTCCCAGAGGGGTTTTCCACTGTCCGGGGGAGAGCGCGCCCGCGGAGAACTGCGTGAACTCTTTTTCGGGAAGCGCGTTCCGCGGGACCTTCGACATCCTGCGGCCGTCCACGAAGAGCTCGAGCATTTTGCCGTCATACGCGGCGGCGATATGATGCCATTCGCCCGCCTTCCATTTTCTGATGCTTGTTCCCGCCATACTCCACAGGTATTTGCCGCCGACCGGTTTTGACGGTCCCAGCAGAAAAACCAGATTGTCGGAGTTGACGTATTTGTAGATGATAAGCGACGCATTCGGTCCGACGGCCTGGAAGAAGACGTGAAAATTCCTGTCTTCTCCGCTCCAGTCAACGGGCTTCACGCAAAAAGAAACTGTTCCTTTCGTCGTTCCGGGGATTCCCGGAACGCGATAGACGGCGTGGTAGAGTTTTTCTTTTCTCTCCCCCAATGTTCCGATAAGCGCCGCGTTGCCCGCAACTCCCGGTCGCAGCAGGTTTTGAAGCGTTTCCCACAGCAGCTCCTGCGAGACCCTGGCTTCCGCCGTGCCTCGGGCGGTCTTGCCCGAAAAGTTTTCATCGAAGGAGGCCTTGAAGACCGGTTCCTCCGTTCCGAACACCAGCAGCGGCAGCAGAAAAATGGAGAAAAAAAACTTTTTCATGAGAAAAATACTCCTTCATATCTCACTGTCTGTACCACCAGGCCACTTTGTAGACCGGCCGCCCGGAAACGTTGAATTCGGCCATCCAGTAGGTTTTGCTCTTGAGATCGACGTGGCCGTCCACGCGCAGAAAGTTCGCGGACCCCTGACCGCTGTGCCGGTAATAGAGTTTCGAGTAGTTGTAGTCCGTCGCCTGCGAACCGCCGGCCCCGTCGAATGCCACCAGAAGCACAGAAGGATGCTTGAGCGACGTGATCTTGCGGGCGATTTTCTGGTACGGCGTCACATCTCTGTTGAAAATCATGAAGTAAGCCATGTCGTAGCCGTATTCGGTGTTCGCGCGGTCCTCGTTGTTGATGGTCACGGGGCACTTCAATTTGTTGCCCAGCGGCCGGGAGACGTAGCCCGCATAGTACAGACTGTTGATGTGCGGCGTGGTGCCCTGAGGATAAAAAATGCCGTCGTTGTCGTCGAGATAGAAGTGGAATGACATCCCCAGCTGCTTGAGGCGGTTGGAACACTCCGAGGTATTGGCCCGTTCCCGCGCCTGCTGAAGAGCCGGCATCAGCATGGCGGCGAGAATGGCGATGATGGCGATGACGACGAGAAGTTCTATGAGGGTAAAACTCTTTGCCGACGGGAATACTTCATGCGTTGGGTCCATTTTGACACTCCTTTTTTATGCGGGATTGCGGTTGGCGACGGAATCCCGTTCGATTATTTTCACGGGAAGCATGTTTTCGGCTTCCCGGGAGATTTTTCTGTTTCCGATGACGTCGACGATGCGGTTGACCGTCCGCATTCCCATCTCTTCGAAATCCTGCGCGACGGTGGTGATTCGGGGAAAAGATGCCTCGGCGATCAGGGAGTTGCCGAAGCCGGTGATGGAGAAGGCATCGGGGATTGCCAGTCCCGCCGCAAGGGCGCCGCGTGCCAAAGCCGCCGCCAGATGGTCCGATTCGCAGATGACCGCATCGACGCTGTTTCGGCGGATGTTTTCGGCAAATGCCGCCATTGCGGCCGTATTTCCCGGAGCCGAATCGTCCTCCAGTCGCAGAATGCCGCCGTTCCCGGCGGGACAGTACATTTCGATGCCGCGGGCGAATCCCGCTTCGCGCCTGACGCGGAATTCCACTCTGCTCTCTCCGATGGTGAGGAAGGCGATTCTGCGGTGTCCGTTGTTGCGGAGAAGTTTCACGATTTGCTCGATGCCGGAGACATCGTTTGTAGTTACGCCGATCCCCCCGGGATTGCTCAGGTTGACCGTTCCCCACGGAATTCCATTCCTGTCCAGAACGGCGGTGATGGGAGCCGCCTCTTCGAGCAGGGAGACATGAAACACCGCCCCCGCGGCCTTCCAGCCGAGGATCTTTCGCGTGACGTCACTCTGCGAGGCGCCTTTGAGCCGCAGGGCGATTACCGTGTAATTCAGCGCACTTGCCGCGTCGAGTACACCGTTCTGAATTCTTCCGGTGTACTCGATGGAGCCCATTTCGGCCGTGACGAAGGCCAGAACCCTACTGCGCTTTTTCGCTACCGACGCGGCCAGTTCGTTGCGGCAGTATCCCATTTCGCGCGCCACGCGCAGAATCTGGTCGCGGGTGCCGGCGGCGATTCCCAGCTCCCTGTCCCGCCCGTTCAGGACGAGGGACACAACCGAACGGCTGATTCCGCATTCCAGCGCTATGTCGGACATCGTGGGCATTGTTTATACCTCCTAACTCGTGTTAGGCATAATGTAACATGCAACTTTGGGATTGTCAAGTGCAAAAACTTGAAAAGAGGATTTTTTTTACCCGATTTGCGGAGCTGTACCGTCGGGTTACTGCCTCTGCCGCCGCTGGGAAACGGCGCGGGCGAGGCCGGAGCGGAAGAGGAAGATGCTGATGAGGAAGAGGGCGGAGGCGGTGTAGAAGGCGCCGTTGACTTTGAAGAGCATGACGCTCCAGCCTCCGGCGAGGGCGGCGATCATGCCTCCGGCGCAGGAGAACATCGAGGAGAAGCCGAAGACGGAGCCGCGTTTGCGCTGGGGCGTGGCCGAGGAGAGCTGTTTCTGGAGGATGGGCTGAAGGCCTCCGGCGGCGACGAAGAGCAGGGTGCGGCCCGAGGCGAAGACGAGCAGACCGTGGGCGAAACCCTGCAAGAAGAGGGCACAGGCAGAGAGGATCAGCAGGGGTGTCAGCAGTTTCACGGCGGGGAAGCGGTCGGCGAGGTATCCGTTCAGGGCTCCCGAGAGGATGGCTCCGACGCAGGCGACGGCGCTGACGATCCCGGTCCAGTAGGTTGTGGTCTTTGCGTCGGTGATGCTTTCGATCTTCAGGGCCACGTAGGGGGACTCGAAGTTGCGGATGCATCCCATGAGGAGGAAGAGAAAGAGCAGCACCCAGACGGCGCGGGTGAAGGCGGGGATGAAGGGCACGGCGCGCCTGACATGCACGGCTTTTGTCTGCCGGGCGCCTGCGGGGCGGCCTTTGAAATCGTCATAGGTGAAGAGCACGGCGACGCCGGCGAGGACGTAGAGGATGCCGCACAGCCAGAAGGCGCAGGTGTAGTTGAAGTAATAGATGATGAAGCCGCCGATGACGTTGCCGAGCATGGCGCCGCCCCAGATGGCGGTGGTCAGGACGCCGAGTGCGAAGCCCTGTTTGTCGTCGGGGGTGTTGCGGGCGATCATCACCTGAGAGGCGGCGGTGGTCCCGGCGCAGGCGGCGGTGAGGAAGCGCAGGAAAATGAGCCATCCCGGCCCCGGCACGTAGGCCATGAGGGGAAACATCCAGCCGGTGACGAAGGTGCCGCGCAGGAGCATGGGCTTGACGCCGAAGCGGTCCGAGAGGACGCCCCAGATGGGACAGAATACGGCATAGGCCATGGTCCCGAAAAAGTTGAAGTACGAGACGTAATAGGCGATTTCCCCCTCGTCGGTGATGCCGAACCTGTTTTTGATGAACAGGGGGATGAAGGGGATCATGGCCGAGAAGCCGGACATGACCGCCAGCTGCGACAGCCAGAGGAGGATGAGATTTTTTTTCCAGGAGCCGGTCTTCTTCATGAGCAGGGACGGGATTTTTCCGTTGCGGCGCTATTTGTCCAGCTCCGCGTTTCCGGTGTCGACGGCCTTGCCGACGGACCAGTCCGCGGCGGACTTGCGGTTCTGTTTGGCGAGCCAGTCGAGTCCCGCCTCGTGGAGGCAGTCGTGGCCGCCCTCGAAGATCGTGATGCGGGCGAGATTGGACTGGCGGCGGAAGTGGATCGGCTTCTCGGCGAAGGCGGGATCGACTTCGGGGACGCCGAATTTTTCGGGGATCTTCTGTTCGGCGGTGATGAAGTCGATGTCTTCTCCGGAGATCCTGTCGGCGGGGTTGGCCAGCGCGTTGAAGGCCCAGAAGCTCTGCGAAACGGGCACGCTGCCGTTTCTGCCGTTGAAGTTGTGCCCGTCGTGGATGCCCGTGCTGATGTCCAGCACGACCCGCGAGGCGGCCGCCATATAGGTCACGGGGGAGCGCCTGTCGGCGTCGGCCTTGGCGGCAGGGTCTTTCGAGGGATCGCCGCCGCAGGCTTTGCGGATGTGTTCGGCATAGCCGCGTCCGCGGGCGACGCACTGGTCGTGCCACGCGGCCACGTCGGAAATGGCGCACCATGCGGAGACGGCGGTCCACAGGTCGGGGCGTCTGGAAGCCATGAGGAGGGAACAGTGACCGCCGCCCGAGCCGCCGATGAGATAGATGCGGTCATTGTCGACGACGGAAGCGTGTTTCATATAGGCAACGGCGTCGGCGACGTCGGAGACGACGGCGTCGGAGCCGCAGGCCTGCGGCGTCCAGTTGGGGCCGCGGAAGTCGGGAAAGATGAAATTCCAGTTGTTTCTGATGCAGTATTTCGCGTATTTGGAGCAGTCCTGTTCATAGGTGGCGCTCCACGTATGAAGTCCGACGAGGAGCGGCCGGGGCGCGTCTCCCTCGGCGAAAAAGCAGATCGCCTTCTGTTTCGAGTTGTCGAACGAGCAGAAATAGTCGATTTTCCGAAGTCTTTCCATAGCCGTATCTCCCTGAGCATCGAGTTTCGTTTTTGCATCGGCGGCGCGTGCCGCGCGGTATTAATATATCCCCCGCGGGACTCCATTGCAACGGGCAAATGCGTCTTTTTTTCATCCATCGCGATTTTGGCGGCGGTGCTTCTTCGCTCACGACTCGCCTTGGTCAAAAGGGCGCCCGTGGGCGGGTAACTGCGCGCTGCCCGCTGGGGGCGCGCAGGGGCCGAAACGTCGGCATCCGTCTTCGCCAGGGCTGCGGCGGACAAGCCGGTGGACAGGCCTGCGGACAGGCCGGCGAGGCGCAGAACCCGCAACAGCCCTGTAAAAATCCATTAAATCCCTTCTTTGACGGAAGG
>JAFTDL010000260.1 GCA_017454215.1 Lentisphaeria bacterium
GCATCTGCCCTGAAATGCTCTTGTTGCCGCCGTAATGCTCCTTGCCGGTCGTGACCCGCAGAACATTGCCGCCCGTCGGAGATGCCGCTTTTTCGATTGCCGCCTCGCGGGGGTCCCAGAAATTCCAATGCTTCAAGCCCTGACTGAAATCGCCGTTCCGAAGCAGATTCCCGGGGGATCCCGGCGGAGGGATCTCCGTGACGGAAAGGTCCGAGAACCAGGCCGTTCCGGGACCGATGATCCGCGTCGCGACGAGCATGCCGTTCTCCGCGCCGCCGTCTTTGCCTGCCTTGCCGGTCTTCAAGACGATGTCTATCTTTGTCCAGGGCGTCGTCTGACAGAGCATTTTCGAATTCTTCTGCTGAGTCCCGGTGCTGACATGAAGATAAAACTTCGCCTGTCCGGAGGTTTTGATCCAGCCGGTGACCCGGTAGGAAGTGTCCGGCTTCAGCATCTGCCCTGAAATGCTCTTGTTGCCGCCGTAATGCTCCTTGCCGGTCGTGACCCGCAGAACATTGCCGCCCGTCGGGGATGCCGCTTTTTCTATTGCCGCCTCGCGGGGGTCCCAGAAATTCCAGTGCTTCAACCCCTGACTGAAGTCGCCGTTCTGAAGCAGATTCCGCGCCGAACCGATCAACGGGAAAAACAGCAGCAGACAAATGAGAGACGGATTTATCCTGAACATATTCTTATTCTCCGCATTGCGGCATGATCTCTTCGACGGCCTCCGCTTTTCCGGAACTCGCCGAACGCAGGGCGGCTTCGGCAAAGGCCACAGTTCTGGTTCCCTGCCACACATCGGTGGGACACTGCCGGTTTTCCTTGAGGCAGTCGACGAACTCCCGCAGTTCGGAAGCCACGTTGTGACTGGAGATATTGACCGGGATCGTGCCGAAATCGATTTTTCCGGCGGCCTCCGCCAGTTCCTGCTCCGCGATCTGGATCGCCGGACTGGTATTGTCGCAGATGATGGTGCCCCGCGTCCCGTAAATGACCGTCCGCATGGTGTAGGGGCGCTTGACTCCGATGGAGACGAAGATCCGCCCGATGACATCGTTCGGAAATTTCGCAACGGCGACGCCGGTGTCACAGGTGGGCCAGTCCGTCAGGATCTTGTGGTTCATGTAGGCAAAGACCTCGGCGGGATCTCCCGCGATCCAGCGCGCCAGATCCAGCGCGTGGCAGCCGCCGCCGAGAAAACCCTCCCGCCGTATCTGCGGATCCATGCGCCAGTTGCGAAAGCCCCGCGAATAATTGTAATCATGGGCGTATTCGCACTCGATGTAGGAAAGCTCGCCGATGCGTCCTGATTCGCAAAGTTTTTTTGCCAGACGGAAGCCCGGCGCATAGCGGCAGACCTGACCGGTCATGAAAAAACGGCCGCTTTCCCTGACCGCGGCGATGATCTTCCGGCAATCGGCGACCGTCGGAGCCAGAGGCTTTTCGCATATGACGTGTTTTCCGGCCTTCAGCGCCATGACCGACTGCTCCACATGGAAATGATCGGGCGTGGATACGATAACGATGTCCGCGTCTGAGGCGCAAAGCTCCTCCATGCTGTTCACCAGAACGGCACCGCAACTCCGGTAATACTTCCGGTCGATGAGTTTGTTTTCATCGAAAAACTTGTCGTAGCAGGCGACGAGTTCCGTGTCCGGGTTTTCGACTGCCGAACGCGCCCAGGCGTCTCCCATGCGCAGACCGGCAACAGCGACCTTGTATTTCATATTTGTGTTCTCCAGTGACCGGTGGACGGTCGGGGTTGATTTATTCCGGGAAATGGACATTCCCCGGTTTCAAAGATACTCGTAAGAATAGTTGAATACGTTGCAGTCGCTGTAAAGACTGCCGGCATTGCGGGCCCGCGCGGAGCCGTCAAGAGTCAAAACACTGCAGTAACCGTTATGCACCAATCCCGGCTTGGGCGTTGCATCAATGCCGTGCGCCTGAAAATTGTAGAACATGCGGATGGGCTTGTAGCCCGGATGGACGGCATCCAGAACATAAGCGTACCGCGAGGGTTGGGAATAGGGCGCCCGGTTGGTCTTGAAAGCCGCCGGGGGGTAGATCATTTTGTTGCCTTCGCTCTTGACGAGGTAGGTCGTGGCAATGCCGTAAGTCCACATCCCGCCGACCAGTTTTTCATAGTAGAGAGGAGGATCGCCTGCGACGGGTTTCATTCCCGGACACGAAAGCATTCTGTCCACCCAGTGCATGAGCCCCCCGACATTCTTGTACAGGCCGCTGACATATTTTCCCCTGTACAGCGGGATCGTCCAGTAATCCTGACTGCTGCCGCACAGGGTCCCGCCTCTGGCCCCCAGGTAAAAATCGTTGTTTTCGTTGGAGTACGACTGAAGTATCAACCCGGTCTGCTTCAAATTGTTGAGGCAGCTGCCGGACTTGGCGCGTTCCCGCGCCTGCTGCAGCGCCGGCATCAGCATCGCGGCCAGTATGGCAATGATCGCTATGACGACTAAAAGTTCTATCAAAGTGAACATTCCCGCGACTTTCTTTTCGAGAGTTCCGCGCGTGCCGTGATTGCCGTGAAACCGCACAATGTTTTTCATCATACCATCTCCTGTTTTTGGATCGTTGAACCGAAAGCGAGTTCTGCGATATCGCATGAACCGCGGCCTTTCCGACTTATTGTTTTCCGCTCAAGTCCGCGACGCTCATTCCCTGTTTGAACGTCATCGGAACGAAGATGTGCTGTGGAACGACCTCCTTTCCCGTAAGCATATCCGTCATTTTCCTGACGGCGCATCCCGCTGCCACGTCATCGCGCACCAGGGCCGTCGTGTAAAAGGGGTCGCGCTGAAAATAGTATTGGACCGAAAACAGCGACAGATCCTCGGGGATCGAGAGTCCGCGGGATTCCGCCTCCGTCCTGATATGGAACAGGATGTGCTGTTCCGCGACGATCGCCGTGGGCGGTTCCGGGAGCGCTGTCAGATGTCTGAACGCATCCTGCGCGAAATGACTGAAGGCGCTCTCCATCGGGCAGTGCGTGAGGTAGGCGCCGAGCGTCTCCGGAGCATAAATGAGAGATCTGTCATACTCATTCCGCAAAATATCCTTGAAGGCGTCTTCTATCTGATCGAAATAGAATTGAAATATCCTTTCCGGATGGAACGCCGCGAGGGCGATCCGGCGATGACCTCTGCGCCGCAGATACATCAGGATTTTGGAGTAGGTCTGATAGTGATCCGGTTCATAGCCGTTGATGTGTTCATATCCCGGCAGGGTGCATCCGATGACGGGAATGTTGTTTTCGTAGAAAAAATCCAGCAGTGCCGGACGGGAGGAACTGTTCAGCAGAATGATCCCGTCGACAGGCAGCCGCAGAAACCAGTCGCTCAGCTGCCCCGGGTTTTTCAGAAACGGAATATCCAGACCGAGCAGCGCAAACCCCGTATGCCTGATTTTTTCGTTGAGCAGCGGGATGATCTTCTCCTGCTGGATGAGACCGCAGATCCCGATGATCCCGTATCTGACCGGGTATTTCGGGGCGCTCCCGTTGTAAAACATGCCCCGGGTGCCTTCGATATTGACGACGCCTCTTCTCTGCAGAACGTGCAAAGCCTTGCTCATCGTTTTCTTGGACGTGTTGAACCGCCTGCACAACGGCAGGACCCCGGGAAGCCGTCCCCGGAAGTCGCCGGCGGCGAAATAGGCCTCCAGCTCTCTGCTCAATTTGTGATAGATCGCGTCAAACATGCGGCAAACTCCGTTTTCCGTATTTTTGTCCCAGTGCCCGAATCATGCGATTCGGCCGCATATCCCTTAATTTATCAACTATCCTACACCGCTGTCAAGAGGCGGCGGAAAAAAAGGGCGCGGATTTGCAGAACGTACTGTCTCCGGGTAAGATTTTCCCCCTGATCCCCTTCCCTTTGCGGGAAAAACCGGATGCCGGGGCGGAGAAGCGCGATCCCGGCCGGGACGGTCATCATCCCCTGCGGGAACGGAGCCTTGCGGAAAAGACGGCAATACCGGTCCTCTCCGGACGATCGGAGAGGACCGGAAGTGTTTTCGGGGATGTCCGGCGGTGCCGGGACGCGTTCCTGCGACCGGAGGATGAACGGTCCCCGCGGGGAGATCCTTCCCGGCGGAGAGGGGCGGGATCTTCTTCCGGGCTCTTCCGTCGGCCCGGAAAGATCCTCCGAGGTCTTATTTTCCGGAGTCCTTCGGCTCTTCCCGCTCCTCCTTCCTGAGTTCGGAGAAGGCGGCGACGTCCGAGAGGGCCACGTTGCCCTCGACCTGACCGTTGTCGAGAGGATTGTCCACGCGGGCGGCCAGATCGCGGAAGAGGCGGCGGATGTCGATGACGCCGCCGACGAAGAACCAGATGCTGGTCACGAAGGCCGAGACGAGGGGTACGCCCAGATAGACGACGAAGAAGTAATGCCCCCACCAGGCCAGTTTCCAGGGCGAAAAGATGTTCCACAGCACCACGAGCACGAAGGTGATGAGGAACTTGTAGATGAAGGAGTAGATGAACACGCTCCACGAGATCGCCTTGTCGCCGGTGGAGTATTCCGGCGTGATGCCGATGATCTTCTTGAACGCGTTGCGGAAGCTCCAGCGGAAAGGCGGCTGTTTGTCGTCGCCCGTGTTGTAGATGCCGCGGTGGAGCATCCTGTCGAGGTTGAAGGGACCCTTGTAGGTGATGAGGGAACCGGCGATGTAGAAGAAGAGACTGCTGAGCATGATGATGAAGTTGATCTCCATCGAGTTGATGGGGAACTTGTGGGCGGCCATGCGCCAGACGATCCACGGCTCGAAGGGAGCCGAACACGTCGCGAGAAATTCGCCCACGGGGATGTGCAGTTCATTGGCCTCCAGCCACGGATAGACCAGGTCGGCCCAGTTTCTCTGGCAGAAGATGAAAAAGAGCGAAAGCACCATGCCCGAGATCAGCGAACTGAACGCGCCGGTGGTGTTGCCGAAGCGGCTGTACAGACCGAAGATCATCATGGGCCCCGCGCCGATCCACAGCGTGCACATGATGGTGACGAACATGTTGACGTAGTCCAGCTGGGCCATGAAGAAGGAGCCGATGAACCAGAAAAGTCCGCAGCCGACGGTCACAAGACGGATGATGAGCACATGCGTTTCGGTGGAGAAGCCCTTTTTCATGAAGGGCACGACGCAGTCCTGCGCGATGGTCTGGGCGGCGGAGAACAGCCGCGAGTCGTCGGTCGAGAGCATCATGAGCAGTACGAAAAGGGCGAAAAGCCCCAGCATGCCCGCGGGCAGAATGTGGCGCAGAGTCACCGGCAGCATCATCTGATGGTAGAGCGTGAAGAACTGCTGGTAGTTGGCTTCGGCGTTCTTCGAGCCCTTCAGACCCTTGTGGACGGCTTCGAGGTGGGGGGTGTCCAGATTGGAGTCGTGCGAAAGCCGGGCGTCCTGCGGCCGTTTGCCGCCGATGACGTGATCCCGCGGCGGGAGTTTCTTCACGTCGGCAATGAGTTTTTTGCGGAGCTGGGGCGTTTCCACGGGAACTTCGCCCAGCACGCGTTCACTGAGATTGTCGCGGATCTCCTTGGCGTCGACCGCCAGCGACGGATGATTGAGCATGCTGATGACCATGATGACCATGAGCACGTACAGCACGCTCGAAAACATGCCGCGCCACGTGCCCATGATGCCGGCCATTTTCTGTTCGTGGGGCGTGCGTGCGGCCACGTTGGAACCGGTGCCGAGCCAGTTGGCGCGGTTGACGATGGTGGAGTAGACGGTCACCACCAGAGCGAACATGTTGAAGTCACGCAGATGCGAGATGTCGTAGGGATTGAGGAAGCTCTGGCCCGCGACACGGTCGCTCATGGCGGGAATGACCACGTCGTTCCACGAAAACTTGCAGATGATGAAGATGGTGAAAATGATCAGCATCGGGTAGCAGATGAAGCCCTGAATGGTGTCCGTCACCAGCAGCGACAGGGTGCCGCCCAGGTAGCAGATGAGCACGCACAACGTGATCATGATGAGCGTGAGTATGAGAAAAGAGGGTATTTCGACGCCCAGCAGTTTGAAGGAGTGGGGCAGACCCATGTAGTAGATCATGAACCGCGCGGCGAGGGCCGGGCACATGCAGTTGGCCAGCAGTTCGGCGACGGAGCGCAGGGCCGAGGCGTAAAAGCGCAGCGCCCGGTTGTAGCGCATTTCGAGGAACTGTCCCACGCTCATGACTCTTGTTTCGCGGAAGCGGTACGAAACGAAGCCCGTGAGGCCGATGAAGATGCTCAGGGGGGCGAGGATGTTGTTCCAGAAAGCCATGGCGAAACCCGTCTTGTAGTGGGCTTCGGTGTAGCCGATGAGGGTGATGACGGCGAGACCTTCGGCGACGCCGCTCACGCACAGCACGTAGCGTCCGGCGACGCGGCCGGCGGCCAGATAGTCCGAAACGCCTTTGATGAATCTCCGCGAATAAAACCCCGTCCAGACGACGAACGCCATCGGCACCAGCGTGATGATCCAGTCGACAATGCTCATGTTTTTCTCTTTCTTTTCGGTGAAATCAGCCCGGTCATGATCCCATAATATAACCCCGCCGGGAAAGCGTGTCAAGACGGCGGAGACAAAAAAATTACTTTTCGGCAATATTTGTTTGCGCCGCGGATGACGCCCGGAATCACCGACCCGTGTCGGCGGATCCGAAACACTCCGCTTTTCCCGCAAAGGGATGGGGGCTCGGGAAAAGGGAAACTCCGACCTTTATCGGGAACGGGAACAGAGCTGAAGAAAAAGATCGGGAGTGCGGGGAAAGGTGCTGAGGTCGCCGGCTTTGTCGCGGAGCCAGTCGATGAGGAGATCGGCGATGTCGTCGATCTCCTCATCGGTGAGCGGGCGGCCGGGCGGGATGCCGTGCCATTTGGCGAGGCATCCCCGGCAGCAGGCGGCGGCGCCGTGCTGGGCCTTGAAAACGGGATGTCCGCGCATGGGGGTCTGGCGGCCGTCGTTGGCGGGGTGCGCGGGGGCCAGACGGGTCCTGATGATCTCCTTCGCCTGGGTCCGCAGGACGCTCCAGCCTTTTTCGGCGAGGTAGGCGCGGTCGGAGTCGGCAAGTCCGAAGCGCGAGCGGAAGGGGGAGGCGGCGAGGCGCTCTTTCATCTGCGCGTAGTTCATGGGGTCACAAGAGTTTCAGCTGGATGGCGTCGTCGGACTCGTCGCTCTTGCGTTTGGCCTTGACGGTGCGGCGCGGCAGGGCGGAGATGGCATCCTGCGGCGAGCCGGGGGTCTTCTCCAGCAGTTCGAGGATGACCCGGGCGCGCTCGAGGACGGGCGCGGGGACGCCGGCGAGTTTGGCCACGTGGATGCCGTAGCTGCGGTCGCTGGCGCCGGGCAGGATCTGGCGCAGAAAGATGATGTCCTCTCCGTACTCGCGGACGGCGACGTTGTAGTTGTTGATGCCGCGTCTGGTGGCGGCAAGTTCGGTCAGTTCGTGGTAGTGGGTGGCGAACTGGGTGCGGCAGCGGGGATCGTCGTGGAGGTATTCAGCCACGGACCAGGCGATGGAGAGGCCGTCGAAGGTGCTGGTGCCGCGGCCGATCTCGTCGAGGATCACAAGACTGCGGGGCGTGGCGTTGCGCAGGATGTTGGCGGTCTCCACCATCTCCACCATGAAGGTGCTCTGGTTGCGCGACAGGTCGTCCGCGGCGCCGATGCGGGTGAAGATGCGGTCCACGAGACCGATCTCGGCGTAGTCGGCGGGGATGAACGACCCGGTCTGGGCGAGGATCACCAGCAGGGCGGTCTGGCGGATGTAAGTGGATTTGCCCGCCATGTTGGGTCCGGTGATGAGCATCATGCGGTTGCGGTCGCCGTCGAGGGTGCAGTCGTTGGGCACGAAGGAGCCCGGCGGCAGGGCGTTTTCGATGACGGGGTGGCGTCCGCCTCTGATGATGAGGCGGTCGTCCTCGAAGATGCGGGGGCGCTGGTAGTGGTTGACGCGGGCGCATTCGGCGAGGCCCGACAGGGCGTCGATGGCGGCCAGGGCGTCGGCGCTGTCCTGAATGGCGGCGGTATAGTTGAGGGAAAACTCGCGCAGTTCGGCAAAGAGTCTGGCTTCGAGGGCTCTGGCGCGTTCCTCGGCGCCGAGGATCTTGCTTTCGAGTTCCTTGAGTTCCGGGGTGATGAAGCGTTCGGCGTTGACCAGAGTCTGCTTGCGGATGTAGTCGTCGGGCACGAGATCGAGATTGGATTTGCTCACTTCGATATAGTAGCCGAAGACGGAGTTGAACTTGACTTTGAGGCTTTTTATGCCGGTGCGCTCGATTTCGCGCTGCTGGATCTGCGAGAGCCAGCTCTTTCCTTCGGTGGAGGCGCGGCGGAGTTCGTCGA
>JAFTDL010000261.1 GCA_017454215.1 Lentisphaeria bacterium
CGGGGGAAGGGAAAACCTCTTTTCCACGTGAAAAGAGGTTTTCCCTTCCCCCGGGCCCCTATCCCTTTCGAGAAAAGCGGGGTGCTTTGAGAGGAGAAGCGCGAGGTCGCCGATCACGCGCGACGGGAGCGGCTTGTTAGATCGTCTGCGCGATACGGGACGGACTTTTCAACGCCCCGTGTGGGGAACAGAGCCTTTCAAAAAAGCAGGGTGTTTTTGGCGCGGGAACAGGATGTTCAACGCTGCGTTTTCCGCCGAAGTTTCAGAATGATGCGGAGGAGCAGATAAAGCAGTCCAACGGGGACCATCGTGAACCAGATGTACATCCAGCCGAAAACATAAGCGCAGAAGACGGCAAATCCGTTTTCGGGGTAACTTCCGAACAGCGTTTCGAGAAACATCTCCAGCGCGACGATCCCCCAGCAGACAAAAAAGAATATCGCCCACGGGACTATGGAATAATGTCCGCTTTTGCGGCTGCGGAAAAACTGCGGGCGGTAATAGTGCAGCAGACACATCCCGACGGGAAGATCGACGAGAAACACCGTTCCGAAAATATCGTGCAAAAAATTCCGCAGAGAAAGCGTACCGGCCCGGTCGAAGAAGACGACGAGCACGGGAGGCAGGATCAGCAGCGGGATCATCCACGGCAGGCCGATCTTTTCACGGCCCTGTTTCTCGGGCGGAATAATGATCGCCTCTTCGCGGTATTTCTCTTCCAGTTTCCGCAAGGTGCTCTCGAAGGCCTCGCGGATCTTCGGCACTTCGTTTTCTCCCGATGAACGGCAAAAGGCAAGGATCATGAACAGAAATCCCGGCATGAGGAGCGCAGGGAACAACGCCTGCCATGTTCCGGCGCACAGGGCAATGATCCCCAGCGTGACGGAGAAACAGAGCATGATCCAAGCGAGCAGGCTTATGTCCGGCGGAGCGATGGTGATGTGCAGTATCGTTCCCGGGGAATGTCCGGTCCTTTCACAGCGTATCGAGATCTCTCCCCGCAGGGAATTTCTGCCGCCCAGCCCGGGATGGAGTTTCAGCGGATCGCATCCCCGGAAAAAAGTGACCCCTTCCCGGTCGAATCCGGCCTTGAATACGGCGAAAAAATCATTGCACGAAGGCAGTTCTTTCCGGAAGACGCTTTTCAGCTCGTCTTCCGAAAAGGCCGTCCGGAGGCAGTACTCCGCGTAGGGTTTGAAAAATCTGCCGAAAACGCTCATTTCCGCAAGGTGCCGTTCCCGTTGCCGCATAATTTCAGTCCGTCCGCATACGGCAGAACGTGACAGTCGAACGGATCAGTACGGACGGGTACGGATCGGTACGGAGAAGGACGTCTTGAAACGCGGCTTTCCGTTTTCATCCGTTTTCATCCGCTTTCGAGTATCATTTGCCCTTCAAAACGAACTTCCCGGAGGCCGGGTCGAAGACGATGCGGTCGGCGTTTTTGCCGTACCATTCGTTCAACGCCGCCTGATCGTAAACCGGAAAATCGCACAGACCGGAGAGAAACTGCGCCATCTGCCGGATCCCGTAATCCCGACTCCGGGGTCCGGAAATCATCACCCGTTTCAGCAGATACCTGAACGCCTCGACATTCCGCCCGTATTGAACGGCATCACGCGCCCGGGAAATCATCGCGAAATCAGGGTATTCCTTTTTCTGAACCGCCTTCCACGCCTGATCGACCAGCTTTTTGACATCCGCGCCGGGCAACTGTTTCAGGCCCCGCAGCAGAAGATGACCATTGCGGTTGTGTATGTACATCTCCGTCAGGATCTTCATATCTTCAGGCGACTGGACCAGTTCGGACAGGTGTTTTACGAGTTCCGGAAAGGGAAGATTGTCGGTCGACTTGAACGCGGCGAAAATTTCTTTTTTCATATCCTTGCCCCACCCCTTGCGGAGCGCGGCCTCGATCAGGACGGGATAACGTTTCAGCGACTGGCGGACCAGTTCCCGGTCGCGCTCATCCACCAGTCTCGGAAGAGCGCGTTCCAAATGAAAACTCTGCTGGAAATTGCCCGCGAGATAAGGCAGCAGCAGCCGGAGATGTCCGGGACCGATCTGTTCATACAGGGCAACCTGCGGGTCATTCGAGCCCCAAACCTGCTGTCCGGCGCTCGCTTCGCCGATCTGTCCGATGTATTCGATGATCTGCCGGTCGGTCGGATCCTTCGGAAGTCTGCGGATCTTCGCCAGCTTGTTTCTGTCCGCTCCGGCAAGACGACTGCCCGGGATCAGCTGCCGGCCGGACCGGATCATGGTCAACTCTCTCTCCACGCGCAGCAGACGGGCATCGACGGTTTTCAACAAGCTCAACTGCCTCTCCATGCGCTCCAGACGGACGTTGGCGGTTTTCAATTCGGCAAGGAGTTCGGCATTCTGCTTTTCGAGGGTCTCGTTCCCGGAACGGCAGCCGCAAAGCAGAAACAACGGCAGAACAAACAGCGGAAAAGACTCTTTCGGCATAACGACCTCCCATAGTTTCTGCTGCAAATATACACCGCAGCTTTGTGATTGTCAAGGTGCGGATCAGGCCGTACCCCTCGAAAACACAAATTATCTATCAAAAATGTGTAAAAATAACACAATTTCAATAGATACTTCGTTGATTTTTCCTCAATATCGCGCTATATTGAACGCAGAAAAAACAAGGAGGTCCCCGCGATGGAACGGAAACTGATGTCCCAACTGGCGGCATGGAAGAATGCGCCCGGCCGCAAGCCGCTGATCCTGTGCGGCGTCCGGCAATGCGGGAAAACCTGGTTGCTTCAGGAGTTCGGAAAGAGATACTTCGACAACACAGCCTATTTCAACTTCGAGCGCAACGAAAGGCTTCGTTCCGTCTTCGAAAAGGACATATCTCCCTCACGCATTCTCATGGAACTCGCACTTCTGGCGAAAACGAAGATCGAACCGGGATCCACCCTGATCATCTTCGATGAGATCCAGTCCTCGCCGCGGGCACTGAATTCACTCAAGTATTTTTGCGAGGAGAAGCCGGAGTATGTGATTTCAGCGGCCGGTTCTTTGCTGGGGGTCGCGTTATCGGCGCAATCGGGATTTCCTGTCGGGAAAGTGAATTTTTTGGAACTGTATCCATGCTCGTTCGACGAATATCTGGCCGCAGCCGATCCCCAACTGTCGGAATACGCCGGTTCCATCGGAGAAGCACGGGAACTGTCTCCGGCCGTCGCCGATGAATTCGAAAAACACCTCCGCATCTATCTCGTGCTGGGGGGTATGCCGGAAGTCCTGAATACCTTTATCGCCGCCGGAGACATCGCCGCGGCGGAAAGGGTACAGGACGAAATACTCAAAGCCTACGAACTGGACTTTTCGAAACATGCGCCGGTTTCGGATATCGTCAAACTGTTTCTGCTGTGGAAATCCATTCCGCTGCAATTGGCACGTGAGAACGCAAAATTCATTTACGGGGAAGTCAGATCGGGAACCCGAGCCCGGGACTTGGAAGACGCTCTGCGCCGGCTTCAGGAGGCAGGGCTGGTAAACAGGATCAACAGAATCGAAAAACCGAACATTCCTTTGGCGGCATACGAAGATCACAGGAGCTTCAAACTCTACCTGACCGATACCGGGCTGCTGCGCCGTCTCGCCGACATCCCCGCAGAGTCCGTTATCATGGATCAGGACATTTTCAGCGAATACAGAGGCCGTCTGGCGGAAAATTTCGTTCAGCAGCAGCTTACGGCCCTCGGGAAAAAAAGCCTGTTCTACTGGACCAGCGGCAATACCGCAAAAGTGGATTTCGTCATGCAGGAAAGGACACATATCATCCCCGTGGAAGTCAAGTCGGGCATGAATATCCGTTCCCGCAGCCTGAAAGTTTACCGCGAAAAGTACCATCCGCAAATCGCCTTGCGCTTCTCGATGCAGAATCTGCACGAGGATGACGGCCTGATCAATATCCCGCTGTATCTGCTCTCACGCTACACCGTCTTTCTGCCGGGCACTTGCCGACCCTAGCCCCCTTCCTCGAACAGGATAAGGGACCGGCAGGCCTCAATGCTCCCCGCTCGAAAGCAAACGGGCCCGCGCGGCGGAAGGGGTCTTCCGATGCGCGGGCCCGGGGTGTCCGGAGAAAATCACTTCTTTTCGGTGAGTCTCTTTATGTTGCGGGCGGCGGCGGCCTCGAAACTCTTTATTCCGCAGTTTTCGAGAAGTTTCCACTGCGCAAGTTCATTCTCCTTGTCCCGCAGGGCGGCGTAACTGATGGCCTTGTAGAAGACGCCGTTGTCATGCAGAAACTTGTTCAGTCCCTTTTTGGCGACGATCTCGTCGGCGTATTTCAGGGCCTCGGCGTGTTTTTTCTGCGCGCGGGCCAGCTCGAAGGCGCAGCGTCTGGCGGTGAAGTAAAGAGAGGCCTGACGGGGTTCGAGGGCCAGCATGGCGGAAACGGCCTTCTGCATACCCTCGTCGTCCTTGAGGTTGCGGTACGCCGTATACGCCACGGACCAGGCAGTGAGGGCGATGTCGGGATTCGGGGACTTGCAGCTTTCCTGCACCGCCTCGACGGCCTCCTTGTACTTCTTCTGAGACGACAGGTAAAGTCCGATGCAGGAATCGACCCGGTCGACGTAATCGTTCTTCACGCCGGGAGCGATCTCCTTTACTTTTTTCATCTCGGCAATGGCTTCGTCGTACTTTTTCTGAGCGGAAAGGTAGTACCCGATATGGAACTGACTCGAGATCTTCTGCCCGTTGCTCGCGGCGATCCTGCGCGCTTCGCGGATCAGGGAAATGCCGTCGTCGTAACTGCCCGCCTGACAGAGACAGACGCCGCGCAGAAAGACGGCGGAATACTTCTGGCCGGGCTGCGTCGCCAGTTTCCCGGCCTCCTCGTAAACGGCGGCCGCGCCCTTGAAATCGCGCTTGTTCCGGAGTTCGCTTGCGGCCTTGAGGGCCTCGGCGGCGTTCTCATAGGCCGAGAGCATGCAGACCGCGCACAGCGCGGCAAAGACGGTGAAGACTTTTTTCATTTTTTCCCATCCTCCTGTGTGTTGATGTTTTACTTTTCCGGGGCGAGCCGCCTGATGTTGCGGACGGCGGCTGTCTCGAAAGGTTTGATACCGCACTTTTCGAGAAGTTTCCACGCGGCCAGTTCCTTCTCCTTGTCGCCCAGAGCCGCGTAAGCGAGGGCCTGATAGTAGACGCCGCTCAGATGCAGATGCGAGGGAAGTTTTCCGTTCGCGACGATCTCGTCGGCATATTTCAGGGCATCTTCATGCTTCTTCTGCATGCGGGCCAGTTCGAAGGCGCGTCTTCTCACGATGAAGAATCCATATGCCGTCTTGGGCTTCAGCGCCAGCATGCTGTCGACAGCCTTCTGCATGTTTTCCCTGTCGTTGAGGGCGCGCGAAGAGGCGAAGACGGCGTCCCACGCCTGAGCGGCCAGCTCGGGATCCTTGCAGTCACAGCTGTCCTTGACCGCTTCCAGGGCCTCCTTGTACCTTTTGAGGGTGACCAGATAACTGCCGGTACAGACGTTGGCGCGGTCGATGTAGATAGTGTGGGCAGTGCCCGCGGCAAGCTCCTTCAGCTTTTTCATCTCGGCAACGGCTTCTTCGTATCTCCTGGCGGTGCCCAGCAGGTAGCCGATGTGGTACTGACAGGACAACTCCGACCCCTTGTTGGGCGCGATCTTCAGGGCTTCGCGCAGTCTGGAAATGCCCTCGTCACAGCGGCCATCCTGACAGGTGCAGACGCCGGCCAGAAACGCGCCCGTGAACTTCTGACTTTTGTTCTTCGCCAGTTTTCCGACCTCTTCATAGGCGGACACGGCCTCCTTGAATTTCTTCTTCGCACGGAGATCGTTTCCGGCTTTGAACGCCTCGGCCGCATTTTCGTAGGCCGACAGCATGCAGACGGCGCACAGCGCGGCGCACACGGTGAAGATCGTTTTCGTTTTCATTCCTTTCATGTTACTTTTTGGTTATGCTCACTTCGACAGGCCGGGCGTCTTTGAAAGTCACTTTTTCGACGGTCAGGAGACCGTTTTCGTCGATGACGATCTCGCGCTTCTCGCCGCCGACCACGGCCGCGAGACGGGTCCCCGCGGGGAACTTGAACTGCTGACGGCGGCGCAAGGTGACGTCGGCGGTCACGGGATAGACGATCCCGGGATACGACACGCTCAGGGTGACGGCGTAGCGTTCAGGCGTATCGGAAACGACCTGCCAGTCGAAGCCCCGGTTGATCCAGCCCGTGATGTCGCCCTGCGAGGGATCGCCGTTTCCGAAATCCCTGTTGTCGCTGCAGCGGCTGAACGCGGGGAAACTCCTGTCGAGCCGGTAGCGTTTCAGACGGTCGAGATCCCACTCTTTCTTCACGTCGGCGGGACACCTGACGCTGGCTTTGGCGTGATTGCAGTCGTTCCAGTAGACCGAAAAGGCCTGTTTCCCGGCATCGGCGCCCCGGTAGAAGTCGGGATTGTTGACCCACGGGATGGAGGCGTCCTTGCGGCCGTTGGTGGCGAAAACGGGCGGCATGTCCACCTCGGGGCGGCTGATGTTCTTCGCGCCGTTGAGGTAGTCTTCGAGCAGTTTCCCGTCGGGCATCACGGCGGGGTTCTTTTTGGTGAACTTGCCCGTGCTGCAGATGATCCGGCCCATGCTGGGCGAACTCGTCACCTGCGGCTTGCCGTCCTTGCCCTTGGGATTGACCTTCCACGTGTAGCTGTACACCGGCACGAAGGCGACGACGGCCGAAAAGACCTCGGGGAAGTGCGTCGCCAGCTGGACGGCGCCCGTGCCGCCCATGGAGCCGCCGATGATGTAGGTCGCGGCGGGATCGGTGCCCAGATACTCCTGCGCCCAGCGGACCAGATGCACGACGTATCTCTCGGTATAGTTGTCGCAGACGAACTTCGGGCCCTTGATGGAACGGGCGATGCCGGGATTGCAGCCCATCCAGAAGGTGGAGATCGCCCTGACCGCGTCGCGGCTGTCGGAGATCTCGCTTCTGTCCATCTTGCGTCCGATCCAGACGCGGTCGTTGAGAACGAGATTGACCACGGTCTTGGCACGGGAGACCTGAAACTTGAAGGGGATGCCCTCACGCCATGCGAAGTCCCGCGAGGCGTAGATGATATGGGTCCCCACGGCCCGGCCCTTGCCGTCCACCCCCGCGCCGCCGCCGCGTCCGTGGAGGCGGACCACCAGCGCCATGCCCTTGCAGCTGTCCTTTTTGAGTCCCCGCTTCGAGAGCGCCAGCGGACGGCTGAAGCCGGGACCGACCTCGACCGGTTCGGCAAGGCTCGAAAATCCGCACACCTTGCCGCCCGAACGAGCGATGACGGCGAAATAGCGTTTCCCCGTCTCCTCCTTCCGGGGCGTATGCACATGAAGTCCGCCCTCGGCGGGAATGGGGGAGCCGCCGTCCTCGATGACGAATCCCCGGCGCTTCTTTTTTGCGGCCTCGTTTTCGGCGGTGTCGCCGGCGAAGGGCTCGTCGGCGCGGATGGCGGCGGTGCGTTTCACGAGAAAATTCGAGGCGTCCAGCCACCAGTCCCCGGCGCTGCCGGTATTGAGCATGTCGGCCAGCAGGGGGGCTTCCTCAAAATTCTCCCGCGAGACGGGCCTGGCGCTGCCCCGGACCTCAAGCCGGGCGTCGGCGGGACGATCCTTTTCGCTCCACCGCAGAAAAACCTGACCGTTGCGGTAGACCGCGCTCAGGTCGGAGACCCCGGCCAGCACGCCGCCCGCGGCAAGTCCCGTCAGAAGACAGCACAAAAGTTTCATGAGAAATTCTCCTTTCGTCATTATGGCCTCGGCGAATATACATTCACACGGGGGATTTTTCAAGGCCCGCGCCGGGAGACCGGCGGTTTCTTTTCATCTTTTCGCGCGCAAAGCCGCGATACCGTCTTGATTTATCCGCTTTCACACGGTATATTCTCAGGATGGATGGATTTTTTCGCGCGCCAACTTTTTTTCAGGGGATTTTCGGGAGCGTCTTATGGAAGACTTGCAGGAACTGCGGCATCAGATCGACGGACTGGACCGTCAGATCCTGACTTTGCTCAACGAGCGCTACAAAGTGGTCAAAAAGGTGGGCGAGTGGAAACTCGCCCGCAATCAGCCCGTGTACGTGCCGGAGCGGGAGAAAATGCTCCTCGAAAAACTGGAGTCCCTCAATCCCGGTCCCATGAGCAGCGATACGCTGCGGGCCATCTACCGCGAGATCATGTCCGGCTCCATGAAGATCGAACTGCCGCTGCGCATCGCCTATCTGGGACCCGAGGCCACCTACACCCATCTTGCGGCCCGGAGCGTCTTCGGCCACGGCGTGGAGTACGATCCCCGATCCAGCATCAAGGACGTCTTTCACGACGTGGAAACGGGCCGCTGCAACTACGGCGTGGTGCCGGTGGAAAACTCCACCGAAGGCGTGGTCAACTACACGCTCGACATCCTCATCGACTCATCGGTGCACATCATTTCCGAGATCAACATGGATATCCGCCACTGCCTGCCGGGCCGGGGGCGGGCGGAGGAACTGAAGATGATCTACAGCCACGCCCAGTCCCTCGAGCAGTGCCGGAACTGGCTCGACCTGCACCTGCCCGGCGTGGAGCGCGTGCCCGTCGTGAGCAACGCCCGCGCCTGCCAGCTGGCTCAGGCCGAACCCGGCGCGGGCGCCATCGCGGGGATCCTCGCCTCGGAAGTCTACGGGCTGACCGTCATCGAGCGCGACATTCAGGACAATCCCGACAACGCGACCCGTTTCCTCGTCATGGGACGGCAGGAGCCGGACGCCACGGGAAACGACAAGACCTCCATCGTCTTCTCGATCAAAGATAAAGTCGGCGGTCTGCAGGAGTGTCTGCGCTGTTTCTCCGACGCCGGAGTTTCGCTGAGCATGATCGAGAGCCGCCCCCTCAAAAAGCGCAACTGGGAGTACATTTTCTTCGTGGACATCGCCGGTCACAAGAACGACGGTCCCGTCAGGGAAGCCATGGAGAAACTTGCCGGGATGTGCCTTTTCTTCAAGGTGCTGGGCAGTTATCCCCGGGCCGGTCAGCGGGAGTGAAAAAGCGCGCCATGCACGACTTTCTCCACATCGCGATCCTGGGCAGCGGCAGCGACGGCAACGCCATCGTCGTCTCCAACGGCGAACGGGCGCTGATGATCGACGCCGGATTCTCGTGCCGGGAGATCATGTCCCGTCTGGCCCGGCTGACGCCGGCCCCGCCGCTTCCCGCGGCGGCGCTGCTCACCCACGACCACACCGACCACGTCAGAGGCTGCCGGGTGTTCTGCGACCGGCTGGGCATTCCCGCCGCGGCCTCGTGCCGCACGGCGGAGTATCTGCGCGCCCGCAACCAGCTGCCCCGCAGGTACAGCGAATTCCAGCCCGGCACCCGGTTCGGGATGGTGGGGTTCGACATTTCCACCTTCCCCGTACCCCATGACGCCATGGATCCCGTCGGTTTCGTCGTCAGCTGCGACGGCATCTCCGTGGGGATTGCCACCGATCTGGGCGAGATCGACGATACGACGGAAAACTTTCTCCGCGACTGCGACGCGCTGGTGCTGGAGTCGAACTACGATCCCGGCCTGCTGCGCGACAGCAGCCGTCCCCTGCGGCTCAAGCGCCGCATCGCCGGACGCCGCGGCCACCTCGAAAACGCCGCGCTGTGCGACGCGCTTCCCCATCTGCTGGCCCCGCGCACGAAACTGCTCATGCTCATCCACGTGAGCCGCGAATGCAACGATCCCGAACTGGTGCGCTCCATGGTGCGGGAAAAACTCGACGAAATGGGACGCGCGGATGTCATCCTCTCGGTGGCCGGTCAGGACGCTCCGGCGGGCCCCTTCAAGATCGAAAGGGCCTCCTGATGGAGTACGGACCCCTGAAAGTCAGCTGCCGCAACTGTCACGCCAAGCTGGACATCAGCGACCTCGAACCCTACACCACCTTCCCCTGTCCGGAGTGCGGCGTCATCATCCGGGTCCCGGAGCGCTTCGACCGCTACCTGCTGGAAAAGATCTGCGGCAAGGGCGGCATGGCCAAGATCTACCGGGCGCTTGACACCAAACTCGCCCGCCGGGTGGCGGTGAAGATCCTCGACCCCGAATACGCCACGGGCAGAAACTTTTTCGATTCGGCCAGGATCGTCGCCAGGATCAACCATCCGGCGGTGGTCCCGGTGCTGGACTGCGGCGTTTTCAACGACCGTCCGTTTCTGGTGATGAAGTACATGGACTGCGGCGACCTCGAGCGGCATCTCAAGGCGGACACCCTGCCCGATCTGCCGGCGCTGGCCGGATACCTTGCCTTCATCGCCTCGGGTCTGGCCGCCGCGGCAAAGGAGAACATCGTCCATCACGACGTGAAGCCGTCGAACATCCTGCTTTCGTCCGCCGACGGCGTGAAGCTGGGGGACTTCGATCTGGCGGACATCCGCAAGCCGGGAGACGTCTACACCCCCTGCGAAGAGATGGGCAGTCCCGGCTACCTGAGCCCCGAACGGCTGTACAGCGGCGGCGAGGACAGCCGCGGCGACGTCTTCAGTCTCGGCGTGAGCATCTACGAACTCTTTTCGGGCAGACTCCCCTTCGGACTGAACGGGGAACCCGAAGAACTTTACCGCAGGCGGCAGGACATGGAGTTCGAGGAACTGGCTTCCGTCGCGCCCATGGTCCCCCCGCGCCTCTCGGATCTGGTGACCGCCATGCTGTCGTTCAGGATGGACATGCGTCCGGAATACCCCGAGATCGTCGAACGCCTTTCGGAGTTTTCGGGGACCGTGGTGCTGAAAAACGACGGCGAACCGCCCGCGGCGGAAAAACAGGAATAAGTTCACCATGACGAAAAACATCGTTTTCGGTCCCATCGCCTCGCGCCGCCTCGGCCGCTCGCTGGGCATAGATCTGCTCATGGAAAAGATCTGCTGTCAGGACTGCATCTACTGCGAAGCCGGAAAAACGAAAATACACACCCTCGAAAGAAAAAGTTACGTCCCGTTCGCCGACGTGATCGGCCAGCTGAACGCCGTTCTCGCGAAGGAGCCGGAAACGGACTACATCACCTTTTCGGGCTCCGGCGAGCCCACCCTCAGCGCCGACATCGGGCGCGTGATCGGCTTTCTCAAGGACACCTGTCCGCGATACCGGGTCTGCGTCCTCACCAACGGCATGCTGCTGGGAGACCCGGACGTCCGGCGCGACGTGGCCCGCGCCGACCTCGTCATCCCCTCGCTGGACGCCTCGTGTCAGGAGGAGTTCGACAGGATCAACCGCCCGGTCCCGGGAAGCGGTTTCGTCCCCTTCACCCGCGGTCTGGCCGGCTTCACCCGGCAGTTCCGGGGACAGGTGTGGCTCGAGATCTTCATCATTCCCGGCGTCAACGACTCCGATGCTTCCATCGGGCGGTTCGCGCGTCTGGCCGGAACCATGCGTCTGGACAGGATCCAGCTCAACAGTCTCGACCGTCCGGGGACCGGAAACGTGGCCGTCTCCACGGAGGAGAACGCGCAGCGCTTCGTCGATGTCCTGTCGGAGATCGCCCCGACGGAGTTCATCAGGCGTTTCCGCTCCTCCGACGCGCCGCCGGAGACCGCCGAAAGCCGCCTGCTGAAACTTCTGCGGAAGGGACCCCTCCACCGGGAGGAGGTGGGCAAAAGACTCGATCTCTCGGACTACGAAGCAGGTCTGCTGGTGCGCAGACTGCAGTTTTCGGGCGACCTGCACCTCGCCGGAAAAGACGGCGCGGTTTTCGTCTGTTCCGGACGCGGGCCGGAGAAATGATTGCAAAATGCGGGCCGGAAGTATATATTAATTCCGTGCGGCCGACAACGAAATACAAGGAAAGGAATCGTTTTCATGAGCGTCAAAGTTGCCCTTTGCGGAGTTTCGGGATATGCGAAAACCTACGTCTGCGGACTGACCAGACTGCAGGATGAAGGCGCGATCGACTTCGTCGCGGCGGTCATCCGCAATCCGGCCAAGGAACCGGAGACCGTGGAGGATTTCACCCGGCGCGGCATCAGACTCTGCCGCGACACCGCCGCCCTCTACAGGGAGTGTCCCGGCATCGACCTCATGTGCATCCCCACCGGCATCGCCTCCCACGAGGCCCTCTCGATCGAGGCCATGGAGCACGGCTGCGACGTGCTGGTCGAGAAACCCCTCTGCGGCTGCATGGAGTCGGCGCGCAGGATCCTCGAAGCCGAGAAACGGACCGGCAGGACCGTCATGGTGGGCTATCAGCACATCTACCTGCCCGGCATCCAGAAGATCAAGAAGCATCTGCTGTCGGGCAGACTGGGCGGGGTCAGGCGCATCACGGCCGTCGGTCTGTGGCCCCGGGGCGACGCCTACTACAGCCGCAACGCCTGGGCGGGCAAACTTGCCGTCAACGGCGTTCCCGTCTGCGACTCCCCCGTCAACAACGCCTTCGCCCACTATCTCAACGTCTCCCTCTTCTTCGCGGGCAGGACGTTCGGAGAAATGATGATCCCCGTCTCGATGCGCGCCGAAATGTACCGCTGCCGCACAGCCATCGAGACCTTCGACAACTGCGCCGTCAAGGTCTCCTCCGCCGACGGCGTCGACATTCTGGCGTTCTTCAGCCACACCTGCCCCGAAAACTTCAATCCCGCCATCCGCGTGGAGTGTGAAAAGGGCTCCGCCGACTGGAAAGACGGCAAGGAGTGGTGCGTCAGAGACGCTGCCGGGAATGTCATCGAATCCGAGACCGTTTCCACGCTTGACCGGGGCATCATGTTCAACGCGGCCATAGCACGGCTTGCCGATCCCGGAGCCTTCGTCTGCACCGCACGGGCCGCCGCCGCGCAGACCTTCTGCATCGATCAGCTGCACCGGAATTTCAGGATCAGTCAGGTGCCGCAGGAATTCTTCTCGCGGAGAGAAGAGGACGGCGTCCTTCTGCTCAAGGACGTGCAGAAGTACTGCTTCGCCGCCCGGGACGAGTTCAGGATGCCCTCCGAAGCCGGCGCTCCCTGGAGCGTGCCCTCCGAAACGGTAAAGCTCGAAGATCCCGCCCTCTGAAAAACTCTTTCGCAAACACAAAAGGAATCCGAAACATGAAGACATTCTGCGCCGTTCTGCTTCCGGCGCTCCTGCTGCTCTGCTCCGGGTGCGCGGCAACTTTTGAGGAAGAACTCTCGAAGTCGGACATCACCGTCGCACAGCTCGAAAGCCGCATGCGCCAGGCCATGGATCCCACCGGCCGCTTTTCCGGAGCCAAAACCTACGTCATGCGCCAGCAGATCACCACCGAACAGGGCTGGATGGATCCGCCGGTCGTCCAGATGGTGGAGATCAAATTCCGCCGTCCGGACCAGTTCAAGCTCACCACCTACACCGACAACGATCCCGAGACCGCCATCATCGCCAACGGCAAGTCCGGCTGGATGGTCGATCTCAAGGGCAAAAAAAGCGCGCCCCTCGACGGCAGGGCCCTGCGCCGGGTGCTGGGCATGGTGCGCCTGACCAATCCCGGCAGCCGGTTCGAGGACGTGTTTTCCAAAGTCGAGATCGACCGCAGCGTCGTCGACGGCGAACTCTTTTACCGCCTCACCTGCCGCGGGGAGGACGAAGTCCCCGTGTACATCTACGTCGGAAGCAAAGACAGCCTCAACCGCCGGGTGCGCATGAAGATCGCCGTCGGCAACAGCACGATCGATTACGACTCGCAGATGCTCGCGTACAGCATGTACGAGGGCGTGATGATCCCCGACGAATCCGTGGTCCGTCAGGGCGGCACCGAGCAGAAGACCAAAGTGGTCTATTACAAGCTCGACGTGCCTCTCGATGACAGCGAGTTCCGGCCGCCTCTCTTCTGAAACACCGCGGGGGAACCGCAGAAAATGATCGATTTTTCCAGAATCAGACACGTTTTTCTCGATATGGACGACACCATCTACAAGGGGTCGCGCCTCTTCGACTGCACCAAACCCTTTCTTGACTTCCTCAGTGAACGGCACATCGGCTACGCCTTTCTCTCGAACAACTCCAGTTACAGCATTGCCGAATACGTGGCGCGCCTCAGAAAAATGGGCGTGGAGGTGACGGAGAAAAACTTCTACGACTCCACGCTCTACTGCATCGACTATCTGCACAGCCGTCACCCGGAACTGAAGAAACTTTTTCTGATGGGCATGGACTCCATCGTTCCCGAATTCGAGGCGGCGGGCTTCGAGATCACGCAGACCGATCCGCAGGCCGTCGTCGTCGCCTTCGACCGCAGTCTCACCTACGAAAAACTCTGCCGGACCGCATGGTTCGTCAAACAGGGACTGCCCGCCTTCGCCACCCATCCGGACGTGTTCTGCCCCACAAACGAGCCCACGTGGCTGGTGGACTGCGGCGCCATGACCGCGTGCATCGAAAAGGCCACGGGAAAAACTCTGAAAGTTCTGGGGAAACCCGATCCCGGCATGCTGCGTCTGGGGGCGGCGCGTTTCGGCGCGACCCCCGATCAGGTGCTGATGATCGGCGACCGTCTGGCCACCGACGTGGCCGTGGGCCGCAACGCGGGCGCGTGGAGCTGTCACATAAGTCCCGGCTGCGATTACAGCGCGACCCCCGAAAGTCTGCGTCCTCACGTCACCTGCCGGGATCTGGGGGAACTGCACCGCCTCTGGAAGGAGTCCGAAGCAAAATGAACGCCATATTCACAAGTCCCGCTTTCTGGAAGACCGCCGTTCTGCTGGTCCTCTCCAACTGCTTCATGACCTACGCGTGGTACGGCCACCTCAAGACGCTGGGCGGCAAGCCCCTGCTCGTCGCGGTGCTGGCCAGCTGGGGCGTGGCCTTTTTCGAGTACCTGATCCAGGTGCCCGCCAACCGGATCGGGCACGCGGGCAGCATCTCGCTGGCCCAGCTCAAGATCATGCAGGAGGTCATCGCCCTTTCGGTCTTCGTGCCCTTCTCTCTTTTCTACATGAAGGAGCCGGTCAAACTCAATGTTCTCTGGGCGGCGCTGTGCATGCTCGGCGCGGTCTACTTCATTTTCAAGGACTGATTTATGGACAGCGATACAGTACGGGATTTCATCAACGAGCACGACAGATTTTCGGCCTCCAACAACATCCGCATCACCCGGGCGGAACCCGGGTATGCCGAAGGAGAACTGGAGATAACGCCCGACAGCATGAACTCCCGGGGCTTCGTCCAGGGCGGAGCGATCTTCACCCTGTGCGACCTCACCGCCGCGGGCGCGGCCAACGCGGGCAACGACGGCATGATCGCCATGCAGGGCAGCATCTCCTTCATCCGTCCCGGCACGGGGAAGAAACTCCGTTCCGCAGCCAGACAGCTCAGCCGGGGCCGGAACACCGGCGTTTTCGCCGTGGACGTCTTCAACGATGCCGGCAAACTCGTCGCTCACGCCACCATCAACGGCTTCGCCACGGGAGAGCCCCTTGTCAAGGAGTGAAAAGGTGTACGTTTCCAAACGGGAAGCCGCGCTTTACGCAGGGCTGGCGGTCTTCACGTTCGCGTGGACCGGGGCCTTCTCGCTGCTGGGCATGGATCTGCACCACGACGGCGTGATGTTCAAGGCCGCCTCCGACGCCGCCGCGGGCAAATGGGTGTTCCGCGAGACCTTCTGCCAGTACGGACTGCTGTCCCCCCTCCTTCAGGGAGCGTTTCTCAAACTTTTCGGCACGGAACTTGCCGCGCTCAAACTGGCGACGGCGGCCTTCTACGCGCCCGTCGTCATTCTGTGCGATCTTCTGTGGAGGCGCTTTCTTTCGCCCCTGTTCCGGGCGGTGAACCTGGTGATGTTCTTCGTTCTTGCGCCGTATCTCACCGTGCCCTTCCACATCTGGTCGAGCGTTTACGCGCTGTTTTTCATGCTGCTCGGGGCGGAGCTGTTTCTGCTTGCCGATGAGAAAGGCAAGGGCGTGTTTCTGTATTTCTCGGGCCTCTGCGCCATGCTGGCCTTCGGCTTCCGCCAGCCCTGCGGCGTCGTCATGCTGACGGCGCAGATCATCGCCCTCGGCATCGCCCGGCGCTGCCGAAACAACGGTCCGCCTTTCCGGAACGCCCTGTTCCCGATAAAGGTCGGTGGTTCCGGGGGAAAGGGAAGAACTTTTTTTCACGTGAAAAAAAGTTTTCCCTTCCCCCCGGGCCCTCCATCTTTTTCAAAAAAAGCGGGGTGTTTCGAGCAGAGAAGTGCAAGGCCGCCGAGCGCGTGCGACGGGAGCGGATCGTTGCCCGTCTGCACGTTGCGGGCCGGACTTTCACCGACCCGAGCAGGAAACAGGGCCTTCCGTAAACAGCTGGCGATTCTCCTCGCAGGAGCGGGAACGGCGGCGCTCCTTTTCGCCGCCTATATCACGGCAGCGGGAGCGTGGCGCGATTACCTGCGCCAGACCTTTTCGTTCGTCGGCGGTTTCGCATTCGAGCGGGGCGGCGGCGGCCGACTTTATCCCCTGATCGAAGCCTTTCTGCCCCACTCGGAGACGATGAATTTCATCTTTTCCTTCGTTCCCCTGACCGCGCTGGGACTCTTTTTCTTCACCTGCCGGAAATTCTTTTCCTCGCCCCGGTCGATGCAAAAGGATCTGCCGCTGATCTCGCTCCTGCTCTTCGGACTGGCCTCGTATCATCAGTACTACCCCGTGCCCTGCGTGCGGCACCTCTACTGGGGCGCCGTCCCCATGTTCGGCGCCTTCGCGCTTCTGATGCAGAGGATCGCCTTCTCCGGACTCGACTGCAGAAAAAAGGTGCTGTTTCTTTCTCTGCTCGCCCTCCCCCTCCTCTGGGGCGGCGCCCTGCGGATGTACGGCGGCCTTTTCCGGCTGTCGGAGTTCTTCGTGCGCACGACGACGGACGTGCCCGGACTGCGGTACATCAGGCACGGACAGGGCGAACAATTCATCTGCCGGGTCGCGGCGGATATCCGCCGCAATCTGCCCGATCACCTGAAAAAACGGGGCGTATTCAATTACACCGGCGACGGCGTCTGGTCGGTCATTCTGCCCGAAGCGAAGGGCTTCGCCCACCCGATGTTCGTCAACTGGAAGAAAGAGGTCTACCCGGACTATCCCGAAAAGGCGCTGGCCTTCATCGACCGGGTGCGTCCGGCGGTCATGGCCTCGACGCCCTTCTATCACCCGGCCTACGTCAAGGCGTTCGAGTTCCGCTACATGGGCACGGATTATTCCTTCTGGCTCCCCGTGGAAGGAAACTGATTCACAGGCTCAGCAGCAGCACGGCCAGCACGCCGCAGACCATGCTGGCGATCTTTCCGGCGGAGAGTTTCTCCTTGAGAAAGATCACGCTCAAAATGAGGGTGCCGATGAAACTCATCTGGGCGATGGGCAGCACCACGCTGGCGTCGCCGTATTTGAGCGACAGCGCCATGAAAAAGACGATCCCCGCCACGAAGAGGCCCGAAACGACCCCCGTGAGAAACACCTTGGGGTCGAAGGAACTTTTGACCGGCTCCCGCCGGATGGCGCAGTAGAGGATGCCGCCGACGATCCACATGAAACTGGTCCCGATGCTCAGCCCGTTGGCGTCGGCCCCGTGCATGATGCCGTATTTGTAGCTCAGCCCCATGCAGGCGCGCAGGAACGAGGCGGCCACGGCCATGAGCAGGCCGATCCCCGCGCCGCGGGCGGCCTTCGACTTGCCGGGCGAAAAGAAACAGCACACCGCGGCGGCGGCCAGCACAACGCCCGCCCACTGGCGGAAATTCAGCGTTTCATGCAGAAGGAAGGCGGCCCCGATGACCACGGCGACCAGATTGAGGCGGTACACCGTGGAGCACACGCCCGCGCTCTGACGCTTCATGGCCTCGATCAGAAACAGATTTCCCGTGAGCGAAAAGAAGCCGCCGATGAGGCTCCAGCGCACCGTCACGCCGAGATTTGTCCTGAGATTCACCGGGATCATGCACAGCGCCAGCAGCCAGATGACACCGACGATCGAGACGAAAATCCCCACCGAGCCCTTCTTGCCCGAAAAAACCTTGAAGATGAAATCATTGAGCGCGGAACATACGAGACAGCAGAATGCAAGAACGATACCCATGACAGACCCTTTTGTTTCACACCGTCCATGAGGACGTTCATATAACATAGCCGCCCGTCCGGAAAAAAACAATACGAAAAGCGCCGGCGGCGCACAAAATCACCGGGAAAAGACCGGCATGTACACCCGGTTGCCGGGAGCGTTGACGAGGGCGTTTCCCGAAAACTTCACGCCGAACCACGAAAGGAATGTCCGGTGCAGGGCGTCCGCCGTCCCCGCCTTTTGGGCGGAATTGCTCAGAAGGGTGTTTTCGGAGACGCCGGAAGCGCGGCCCGAAATCAAATCGGCGGCCTCGAGAGCGTTTATGAGAGCAAGATCGGTGACGTAATCCGAGGCAAACGCTCCGTGTCCGGCATTTTTCAGGGACTTCCAGCGTTTCAATTTGGCCTGAAGCAGGTAGTCGTTGTCGGTACTCTCCGGCGCCGAAACGCTTTCGTCGGTGAAGGCTCCGGGAAAACCGTCGAGGCTGTTGGACGCGCGGCGGTTCGGCGTGTCCCGGGGCGAAAAGACCAAGGGTTCGTCGGCGGAGTAGATATCGATCCGGTCGTGGGCGGGAGAACCGAACTCCGCGCCCGAAACGGCGGCGGAAGGCGAACCGGCGGCGGCCAGTTCCGCCCGGTTCCGGGCGATGAGAAAGATGTTGATGTCTCCGTCGGCCAGTCCGCAGACGAAAAGCAGTCCGAGAAAGACGGCGACGAATCCGATGAGCAGGATGACCAGTTCGGTGATCGCCTGCCCCGACTGAAGATTTCTCCTGTCTTTCACAGCCGAGGGGGCCCTTTCTGAAGATCCGGCCTGCCGTCGGGCCGTCCGAAGCCGGGACCGTGTCCTCCCGGCGGACTGTAATTGTAGAGCACGGTGGGATCGACGTCATCGTTGGTGATGACTTTGCCCGTGGAGTCGATGACGTAGTAGCTTGTCCCGCCGCGGGCGGTGTAGACCCGCAAAGCCAGACCGCCGTTGACGTAGTCGGTCACCCGGACTTCGAGTTCCCGCGCGGGAGTGCCGTTGACCGTGTCGGCGCAGAGTTTCGGTTCCTGAAGCCAGCCCAGCCCCGTCTGATTGCTCTGCGAATAGAGGTGCTGCTTTCTGATCTTCGGCCACTGGCGGAGCTTTTCGAGGTCAAGCGTCACGGTGCAGCCGGGATTGTATCCGTAGTTGAGAAAAGTCCTGCGCTCCGCGAGGAGCTGAAGCGCTTCGAGATACCTTTCGCACCCGCCGGGCAGCGGATTTTCGGGCTTGAGCACCGTATTTTCGGCGGCCAGCCAGTTGAGGAACCTGTCGAGCGTCGAATCGTAGTCGCGCAGCACGCTGAAATTGTAGGGGATCGGCATGTAGGTCGGCATGAGGACAACCTTGCCGAAAACCGGCATCACCAGCGGCACGGCAATGGGGGCAGTTGCGTTTTCGAACTCGCCCAGCGCCTTGGCGACGGCTCCCGGACGGTGACCGGTGGCGTAGTGTTCGCTGGTGGTCGTCAGATTGTGCTTCGGCCCGATGACGATCGACCTTTCGCCGCGTTTGGAAAAGGGCGATCTCACCGACCTGTGAGCCGTCTGCCGCACCGCGCGCCGGAGCGAAACGTCGGCGCCTTCCACATACGCGGCCGGCCCCTCGTAGCGGTACTGCTCCCTGACCTTGCGGCGCAGCACCTGATTGCCGAACCAGTAGTCGTAGTGATCGCTGTCGTAATTTTCGGCCGCGGCGCGGTAGTACTCGGGATACCAGCTCTCGTCGTAGCAGAACCACTTCATCTCGACGCCTCCGGGCAGGTCGGCCGCCGTGAGATAGAGACTGTTGCGGACTTCGGGAAAGTTCTCCGTCAGGTCGAAGAGCGTCCGCCCGATGAGCCGCTCCTTGTCGTCGTACCCGGAAAATCCGCCGCGGGACGAAAACCCGTTGCGCACGCCGAGAGTGAAAATTTCGCTCTCGTCGGGGAAGCGGTTGAGCGAAAAGTCGATGTGCCACCACTTGCCGCCCAGTTCGGCATCGCTCCACTTGTCGTAATTGCGGGCGATGTCGTGCAGGGTATCCAGCCAGCTGCTCTGGTCCGGGGGATCGCCCGCGGCGATCTCGCGGGCATGACGCAGGATATCGTCGTAGAACTCCTCCATGGCCAGCACCTCCGGCGTCGTGACGGGGGCCCGGGCGGCGCGCACGTTGGGATAGACGGCGATGCCCTGTTCGGCCAGTTCCCTGATGAGAGCGACGTAGGGCTCCCGCCAGCGGTAGTTGTTGATCACGTCATCGGCCCCGCCGAAATCCGACCGGTAGCGGTAGCTGGTCATGACCCGCTCGAGATACCTTTCGAGGGCGGCGCGCGGAGCGTCGGGCAGTCCGTTGGCCTTCGCCGCCTGCTGGGCAGCGGCAAACCCGATCAGGGGACCGATGAAAGCCGCCCGGGTCTGCATCTCGGTCAGCAGATCGATCCGTCCCTGAAGGGCCCTGCGCCGCCGGGCCAGCTGTTCGAGTTCGGCCCCGGTCGCCGGTCCCGGATGAGCGGGAGGCTCCGGCGGCAGGGGGGTCTCCCAGTTCTCCTCGCCCTCCAGCATCGCCGCGCAGGCCTTGAAGATATTGATGTCGCCGATGAGGTTGAGGGAGTTGCGCTGCCACGCGGCCCCCGTCAGCGCCGCCGCCTGCTGGCCGGTCTCCATTTTGAGTTTGCCGCGGATGACGTTGTGGACGTCGAACATGTACAGTATGGCCAGCAGCAGCACCGTCACCATGATGACGCCCGCCAGCAGAACCTGTCCGGACTCCCTGCGCATGATTTTTTACTCCTCAAGAAAAACGGAAGAGTGGTCGTAAAAGCAACTGGTCCCGGCCGGCTCGGGATTCTCCTCGAGACACAGCACCTTGCCGAGCACAGGCGAAATGAGCGGCGCGTTGGCCAGCTTCACCGTGACGAAGATATTGTCTCCCTCGTGATGCCCGCGCAGCCGCAGTTCGGCATCTTCGCCGTTCTGCGGATACCAGTAGCGGTACCAGACGCCGCTGGCGTCGCCGTTCTGCATGTAATCCGAAGCGTCGTCATGCTCGCTGCGGCCCCGGCGCCCGGCGGCGGGACCCGAAACGGGAAGCGCCGCCACCCGCGCCGCCCGGAGCATGATGTTGGTCTTGTAACCGAGAGCCCGCCCCTTGGCGCCGTAGTAGGCCGAATAACGCGCGAATATCCGCGTCGCGCACCACTGGTAGACCTGCAGCAGCGCGAAAAAAACGAAGCACATGAAGCACAGAGCGATCATGCCTTCGAGCATGGACGCGCCCCGCTGGCTCCGCCGCGCGCGCCCGCGCGCCGCCGCGCCTCCGCCGGTATGAAAAAAATTCATCCGAAAACCTCCCGGATTCAAAATAACGCCTCACCCGGTTTTTTGCAATAGAAACCGTCGAAAAAAATGCGGTCCTCCACAGAAAAAACGGATTTTTTCCCGAAAAAAAGCCTTTTTCTGAAAAAAAAAGCAAAAAAAACGTTTTTTCCGCTTGACTATTAACAAAAAATGGAGTATGCTTAAATAGTGTCAGGCAGGGGACTGCCTCAAAACAAACAAAAGGAGAGAGACCATGGATTACAAGTTCTACGATGTGAAGAAGAAGGCCGCCGTCACCACCAAGATCACCGAAGTCAAGAAGTATGGCGAAGGCACCCGCGTCCGTTTCGCCGTTTGCGGCAAGACCAAAGACGGCCGCAACCTCACCGTTTTCGTCAACAAAGAGACCTTCGACAAGGCCAGCAAGGCGGTCAAGTAATCTCACCACGCGTCTCCATTCGAAACCCAGCCGGATCTCCGGCTGAGTTTTTTGTTGAAAACTTGATCGTTCGGAAGTGATTGTGTCAGGAATCCGGCGGAATGCCGGAGCGATAAAAAAACAAAAGAAAGGGTTAAAAAAATGAAAAAACAGCTCATGGTTCTGGGCGGCGTCGTCGCTGCTGTCCTGCTCGCCGGTTGCGCCGGTGTCGGTTTCAGCAACGGAGCTCCCGTTCCGGTCGCCGCGGGTCCGAACTTCTTCTCCAATGTGAAGGCCAATGCGTTCATCCAGCCCGCAGCCTGCAAGGACTACACCGTTGTCAAGCGCAACGTCACTGCGTCCGCCAAGCTGCAGAGCTACTTCACCTGCGTCAACATCGGCGACATCTCCTATGAGACTCTGAAGGCCGAAGCGCTGAAGAACTGCAAGGGCGCCAACGACCTCGTCGAAGTCAAGATGGACTACGACATGAACTGCATCTGCGGTATCAACACGATCACCGCGAAGCTGACCGCGACCGCCGTCGCCCGCAAGTAATTGCGTGTATCCGAAATCGGCGGGAGGAAATCCTCCCGCCGGTTTTTTTTTGCCCCGACGCCGTCAGTCGGAGCGGACCGCGGGTCCTGCGCTTTCCCCGATCTGCCGGGGCGGGAAACCGTACCGGCGGCGGAAACTGGTGCTGAAGTGGAACGGCGATCTCCACCCGGTCAGCGCGGCCGCGTCTTTGACGGCGTAAGCCGGATTTTTCAGCAGTTCCGCCGCGTGCTCCAGACGGATGCGGATAAGGTTGCTTCTGATGCTCTGCCCCGTTTTGCGGCGGAGCGCCAGATTCAGCATCTGGGGCGATACCCCCGTGAAACCGGCAATGTCTCCCACGCTCAGACTGCTCTGGTAATAATGGTGTTCCATGTAATCCAGCGCCCGTTCGGCCAGGGGGACCGATGAGGCGGCGCTCACCGCCCCCGCCGGAAAGCGGCGCAGCAGAATGAGACAGTTTTCGACGACCGCTTGCGAAAGCTGCCTGCGCATAAGGGAAAAGCTCTCCGTCTCGGGTATCCGCTGCAGGATGTCCAGCAGTTCGGGAAGCCAGTTGGTGCGCCCGCCGCCGTCGTCGAACTCCACCGTCCGGTCGAAGACCCGAAGTCTCCGGTAGGTCACCGACATCACCAGATCAAAGGCGGTCGTGCAGTGTACCGTATTGGGCGCGTGAACACAAAGCACCGCGGGACTGCGGCTGAATTTCAGTTCCCAGAAGGGATGCACGTGGTAATCGAAATGTTCCGGCGGCACCCGTCCGTCCGGAACGCTCTCGAAGACCGTCTCAAAGTCCCGCCCCCCGAGATCCGCAAGGATCTCCCGGGCCGCCGCCATCTTTTCGGATCCCGTCATAAAAAAGTCCTCCTTCCGCGCTGTCCCCTCCTCCCGAGCCGCTTTCCCTTTTCGAAGAAAACGGAGTGTTCCGGGACCCCGTCCGCCATCCGATTTGCGGAACAGATCCTTTCATTAAATATATCTTTTATTGAGAACAAATGCAATTCTTTCCTGATTGATTTTCATTTTTTGAATGCTTTTCACTTTTTTTTATAGTTGCCGCCGTTTGCGGAACCGGGAAACGCGGGGTATAGTAGGGAAGAGAAAAAAACGGGGCGGCGCATGAAACCGTCCCGAAAACAGGAAAGGATGTCGTCATGACCGATCAAGAACTGTACCGCCGCGCAAAAACACTCATTCCGGGAGGGACCGGACTTCTGAGCAAACGCCCTGAAATGATGGCTCCGGACGTCTATCCGGCCTACTTCAGATCCGCCAAGGGCTGCCGCGTCACCGATATCGACGGCCGCGAATACATCGATTTCGCCACTTTCGGCATCGGCGCGTGCCTGCTGGGCTTCAACGACGACGACGTCTCCGACGCCGTCATCCGCACCGTCCGCGCGGGCAGTTTCTCGAGCCTGAACCCCGCGGAAGACGTGGAGCTGGCCGAACGGCTGTGCGCCATCCATCCCTGGGCCTCGTGCGTGCGCTTCGCCCGCGGCGGCGGCGACATCGGCGCGGTGGCCATCCGCATCGCCCGCGCCGCCACCAACCGGACAAAGGTCCTCATCATCGGCTACCACGGCTGGCACGACTGGTATCTGGCCGCCAACCTGAGCGATCCCGACGCCCTCGGCGGCATGTGGCTCAAGGGTCTCTCGCCCTTCGGCGTCCCCGCCGAACTCAAAGGCTCCGCCATGGCCTGCATGCACGGCGATTTCGAAGCCCTCGACAAGATCCTCAAAGCCCACGGCAATGAACTGGCCGCCATCATCCTCGAACCCTGCCGCCACGAACTGCCCGCGCCCGGATTCCTTCAGGCCCTGCGCAACGCCTGCGACAAGTTCGGAGCCATCCTCATCTACGACGAGATCACCATCGGCTGGCGCTACCGCTTCGGCGGCTCCCACCTCGATTTCGGCGTCGATCCCGACATGGCCATCTTCTCGAAAGCCCTCGGCAACGGCCATCCCATCGCCGCCGCCCTCGGCAACAAACGCGTCTTCGAAGGCGCTTCCAAAGCTTTCCTCAGCAGCACCTACTGGACCGAACGCATCGGACCGGCCGCCGCCCTGGCCACCATCGCCAAAATGGAAAAAACCAACGTTTCGGCCCACGCCAACGCCTACGGCAAGCGCGTGATGCAGATGTGGAAAGATACCGGCGATAAAACCGGTCTGCCCGTCGAACTTACCAGCTCCTTCGGGTGCCTCGCCAGCTTCCGCTTCAAGACCCCCGCACCCAACGTCGCCCGTACCCTCTTCACCCAGCTCATGCTGGAACGCGGCTTCCTCGCCGGGACCGGCTTCTACCCCGCCCTCCCCCACGGCGACAAGGAGTTCGATCTCTATTCCGCCGCCGTGAAGGAGGTCTTCGGCATCATCGCAAGTCTCGCCGCCGACGGCGAACAGGCCATGCGCAAAGCCCTCCGCGGCCCCGAAGCCCACTCCACCTTCGAACGCCTCGTCAAATAACCCCCCCGCCTTTTTTGAAAGGAACGGGGAGAAACCGGGGGGAAGGGGAAAACTTCTTTTTTGCGGAAAAAAGAAGTTTTCCCCTTCCCCCCGGACCCCCTTTGCCTTTTCAAGAAAAAAGGGGTGTTTTGAGAGACGGAGGACGAACCGCCGCACGAAATGTGAGCCGTTGATAGCCCCTTTGCCTTTTCAGGGAAGCGTTCAGCTGCTGTTCTTTCAGAAGAAGCCGTAAAACCATCGGCGGGAACCGCGCAGACAAAAAACAGGCCGTACCCGTTTTTTCGCGATCGGCGGCCCCGCAAAGCCCCGCCTCAAACACCTCGCTTTTTTTGAAAAGGGGAGAGGGTCCGGGAGAGGGGAAAAAATTTTTTTCACGGGAAAAAAAGTTTTTACCCTCTCCCGGGACTTAC
>JAFTDL010000262.1 GCA_017454215.1 Lentisphaeria bacterium
CCCCTCTCCTTGCCGGGAGAGAAAATCTTGGAACTTTTGGACGCACTGCACAGCGCCGGTAACGATGAAATCGCCGGGGATTTGCTGCCGATTCTCTATGAACTTACATTACGTGATCTGGAAGCCAGTTCTGCCGCACCGGTGCTCAAAGTGCGGAAACTTTGGGACAAGATCAATATGTTCCTGCGGGAACATCGCGATGAGATCATCACGCGCGAAGATGTCGCGGGGCTCTTTCGCATTTCGCCCGGTTATGTGTCGGAGCTATGCAGAAAATACACCGCAGACAGTTTTTCCCGGTTGAAATTGCACTATCAGCTGGAACATGCGGAGAACCTTCTGCTGCACACCCGCCTGAGCCTGGAGGAAATTGCCGAACAGTCCGGTTTCTCCTGTGCAAACTACTTTATCCGCCGCTTCAAAGGCGTCTACGGCGTCACGCCTCACGTCTACCGGAATCACCCGCAGAAGAAAAGGTGAACGGGGCTTTTTTACCCTTCCGCGGGCAGTTTTTTTCGCGATCGGCGGCCCGCTCTTCTCCGCCCGAAATACGCCGTTTTTCTCAAAAAGGATGGGGCTAGGGGAGGAGCGGGCGGAAAAGAGCGGGCGGATAACGGCGCGTTGCCCTTCCCGCCTTCACCAAGGTCACGGCGGACAAGTCGGGGACGCGCCGGACGGGAAACAGAACTTTCTCTGCGGCTCCCCGTCAGGGCAAGCCGCAGTCACACCGGGGCCGACGTTTCGGCCGCGGAGCCCTCCCTGCTCAAAACACCTCGTTTTTTTTGAAAAAGATGAGGGGCCCGGGGGGAAGGAAAAACTTTTTTTCACGGGAAAAAAAGTTCTTTCCTTCCCCCGGAACCCCGCGACCTTTGTCTGAAACAGAGCGTTTCTCAGTTCATCAGGCGAATGGCATCGATGCGGAATTTGACCGGTTTGCCGGTGAGGGCGGCTTTGCGGTTGAAGTAGAAGAAAAACGAGGTGGGGTCGGTGAACGGTTCCTTGAAGGTAAAGACGTATTTTCCGTCTTTTTCTTCCTTGCAGTAGCCGCTCTTGCTGACACCCTTGTTCCGCGGGTTGAGTTCCAGTCCTTCGGGGGCGAGGTTCCCCTCGATGACGGTCAGTTTGACCTCGGCCTTCTGAAACGCTTCCGATTTGAAGTAAGCCGGCAGCGTGAGGATGACGGCCGCGCCCGTGTTCTTGGGGACGCCGCCGAAAGTTCTGACCGATTTTGTCACCTTGTCGCAGTTGTTCAGCCGGGCGTAGCCGAGGGGCACACCGACATCGGCTGCGCCGTCGTCGAAGGTGAAGGAAACGGCCGTCAGCGCTATGGTCTGACCGTTGAAACGCCGCATTTCATCGACGTAGAGCCGCACGAGATAAGTGTCGGCGGGCGCGCCGATGAGACGGAACACGACTTCTCCGGGCTTTTCCCCGGCAACGCCGACGGATTCCAGCTGTTTGTTCTTATCCTTTGCGGACCGGAGGTTGAGGCGGAGATCTTCGGCGACGGGCGTTTCACCGCCTTCCGCGGGGGCTATCGTCAGCACCGCGCGGTTGAACTTGCTCATATCCACTTCCTTCGCGGGCAGGGGAAAGTCGACGGAGCCGCCGGGCACGCCGACGCCGCGCACGGTGGAGTCCTTGCGGAAAACATTTTTCAGGCCATTTGTGCGCAGCGGCTTGACTGCCAGGTCAAGCGCGCTGCAGACGATCGCACACGAGAACGCGGAGACGATCAGAAATTTTTTCATGGGATTATCCTTTCAGTTTTTTTCGGCGCCACGGCAGTTTCGCCGCGAAGCGTTCTTCATAACCGGGATCTATGGTGTCGAAGGCGATGGAGACCAGCAGTCCCGTCGCCAGCAGACAGGCGATCATGTTGCTGCCGCCGTAACTGATGAAGGGCGCCGGCATGCCCTTGGTGGGTGCGCTCCCCGAAACCACGGCAAGATTGATCGCGGCCTGAACGGTGACGCCCAGCGTCAGGGCGAACCCCAGCAGCATGCCCAGCCGGGAACTTGACCGGAACGCGATCCGCAGCGCGTAGTAGCCGTAAAGCGTGTACAGCAGGATCACCGCGGCCATGGCGACGAATCCCAGTTCCTCGCCGACGATGGCGAGAATGAAGTCCGTGTGGGCCTCCGGCAGATATTTCGCCTTGAGGCGGCTGGTCATGAAACCGACGCCGAACCAGTTGCCCGACCCGAGGGCCAGCAGGGAGTTCCACAGCTGATAGCCCTTGCCTTTCTGCACGACTTCGGGGTTCATGAACGAGACCACCCGGGCCAGGCGCATGGGGTCGAAGAGTTTGATGTAGACCGCTATGATCCCCCCGAGGATCACCGGGATGATGAGGTAGCGGAAAAACAATCCCGCGGCGAGCATCGTGAAAAAGGTCATGGTGCCGACGAGGATCGTCGTTCCCAGATCGCGCCCCATGAGGATGCCCAGAATGACGATCCCCGCGCCCGCGCAGACGGGCAGAAGCCCCCTGCGGTGCCTGATGAGCGAAAAGGTCCTTGCGTTGTCCGCGCAGTATTTCGCCACGAATACGGCCACGGCGATCTTGGCGAACTCCGACGGCTGGATGGAGAAACTGCCGAAGCGTATCCAGCGGCTGGCTCCGTTCACCGGCTTGAAGAAGAAACACGCCGCCATCAGCAGAATGAATGAGATGAGCATCCACCACGTGCTTTTTGCCGCGACGTTTTTGTAGCCGGCGAGAAACACGCCGACGCCGCCCGCCGTTCCCAGAGTGATCCAGATGAGCTGGTTCCTGAAATACTTCAGTCCGGCGATGCCGTAACTTGCGGAATACAGCATCGTCAGACCGAAAGCGATCAGGATCGTCGTGACGACAAGGAGCGCCCGCACCGCCTGCCAGACTTCACGGGACGAGTCCGCGGCGTCCTGAAGCGGAACGGAGGGGACGGATGACTGGCGAAGCGTTTTCTTCATCGTCAGAGGACCACTTTTTCTCCCGGTGCAATGACAATGTTTTTTGCGGAAGCAAGAGTTTGAGCATCTTCGGCATCAAGGACTTCGAGCGGAGAGATCTCGATGAGGGCATCGGGAGTTCCGTCCGCCTTCCGCGGGATCGTGACTCCGGCCGCTTCGAGGCGCTTCGCATCCCGGTCGACGAGCATCTGCCGGCAGCTTTCGACGGAATCGACGCCGGTCTTGTTTTTTGTCGGAGCGAACACCTCTTTGCGGTCGAACTCCATGACCATGGTCTTGCGGGCCAGGGGCAGGGCGTCGAAGATGAAGGACTCCAGTTTGACGCCGTTGGGCTCCTCCGGGGTGACCTGTTCGCCATTCCCGTCGATGTGCGGGATCTTTTTATCCGCACGGTGCCACGGCAGACGCAGCGAACCGCTGGCGGTGAGCTCTTCGACGAACTCCCGCTGGATGAGATGGATCGCGGGACTTCCCGCCACGAAGGCAAGTTTGCCGTCCCGACCGCGCTTTTCGGCGAGTTCGGCGGGCAGATCGCTGTATTCGATGATCCGGAGCCGTCCGCCCGAAACGCAGAAATTGCCCAGTTTCTCGAAGGGCCCCGTCTTCGAGAGCATCACGGCGCTCATTTCCGATTGTTCGAGGGCGTGCATGCCGATGAAAAGCGGGTCCACCACGTGCACGAGGGGATTATCCACCTGAAAGTAGGAGATGATGTCGGCGCCTTCCTTTTTCATCCGGTCGAGCGCTCCCGACTTGCGCAGAGCCAGCAGCGTGCCGCCGTGGCCGTCGGGCGAGAGACTGAGCGTGTGTCTGCCGGCCAGCAGCAGTTTGCCGTCGTAGCCGATCGCCGGCATCGTGCCCTGCGTGAAGAAGAATATCTGCTCCTCCTGCAGACCGAACCAGCCGTTTTTGCGGAAGAAGTCCACAGTCGCGGCATGATTGAGAGCGCTGGTCATGATGTACCACGACAACTTGTGTCCGTACTTCTTTCCGGCCCGGATGATGTTCTGGGCAAAGTATTCGAAGAGCGTTCTGCCCGTGACGGGGCCGATGGGATAGGTGCCCTTGGGACCGTCGAAGCCGAGCCGCGTGCCCTGTCCGCCCGCGACGGTGAGACAGCAGACCCGTCCCGCGCGCAGCAGTTCCCGGCCCTTCTGCTCCGCGCGGCCGTAGAGAGCGCGCTCCGCGTCGCTGCGGGGCACGAGAGGAAAGTACGGCGCGGGCCCGAGATCGTCGGGGATCGCCGTCTTCGGACGGTTCAGCACATAATCGCGGATCAGTTCGGGGAGGGCGGCAAAATCGATTTTTTCGAGCTGTCCGGCCAGTTCGCGCTGTTCATCACAGGAGAGCTCGTTCCAATAGCGGAGCAGATGTTCCTGTCCGGCGCTGCGGAGAGCGTCCTCAAGTTTCGATGAGATGTCCATCGTGCGCAGACTCCGGTGTTACTTCTTGTTGGTGAACGGCTTGAGAAGTTTCGCTCCGCCTTCCTGCAGACCTTTGCCCGTGGCCTTCAGCGCGCTGCCGACGGCTTCTCCGGCCTGAGTGGCCGCGGAACCGATGGCGCCGCCGATGTTCACCGCCGCCTTGCTGATGGAGGTGATGAGCTGCGAGGTGAGTTCACTCAAAGTATCCGCGATGGAGTCGCCGCCGATGTCGGTCAGGTGCACGGGAGGCAGGGGCAGCTTGAATGTCTGATTGATCGTCGAACTGGTGATCGCCACGGAGTTGTCGGTGGCGTCGAGTTTCGCGATGTAGACCTTCTGCTGATTCGCCTTGTTCTTGTCGGCGACCTTGCCGCTGCCGGAGGGCGCTTCCTCTTTGCCGGAACCGCTGATCCTCTCGAGATTGCTCTGGATGGCGCCCAGATTCGTTTCCTTGAATTTCGTTTCGAAGTTGACGAACATGCCGGCGACCCGGATCTCGTTGACCTTGATGGTGTCCGAAAGCACGGAGGGGATGTCGACGCTGACGAAGATCTCCTTGAACTCGATGGCCTTGGCGGGACTGTAACCCTCGGGGTTGCCGACGGAGAACCCTTTCAGATGGACCTGACCGGAGAGGGTGCTGGAGAAATGCTCCAGTTCGACCTTGGTTCCGGTGAGAAAACTGCCGACTTTGCACGTGGCCGTCTTGATGATCGGATCCCTGAAGATGAAGGCGATCAACAGAACGATCACAAGTCCGAGCAGTATGGATCCCGTCCACTTGAGGATCCTTTTCCAGCGGGGGGCTTTTTTCTTCTGACTGTCAGCGGCTTCCGCCGGAGCGGCTTCTGTCGGGGCGGCTTCTGTTTTTTTTTCTTCGTTCATTTTCATTTGTCTCCATATTTTGCCGCGAGTTTTTTCAACGCCGCGGTCTGTTTTTCACTCAGAACCTTTTTGGTTTTGAACTGTTTATTCAGGGAATCGAAAAACTTTTTGTCATCGACGGTGAATCTGCCGCGCTTCGTGGGAGCCTCCCACGTCTTCACGGCCGACAGTGCCTGCAGAAGGGCCGCAGTTTCCTCAGGAGCCTGGTGTTCCGGAGCTTTTTCCGGCGCTTCGTCGCCCGGCGAAATGCCGAGGATGGAGTCGACCAGCTGGGGATCCGTGATCTCGCCCCGGTATTTTTTTGCCAGTCTGGCGAGCGCGGCATTCTGTTTCGCGCTGAGGACTTTTCCGGAGAGAGCCTGCTTTTTGAGGGAGTCGAAAAACTTTTTGTCGTCGTAGACGACTTTGCCTTTCGCCGCGGGCGGCGCGACGGTCACCCGGCTGAAGGCGTTGAAAAGTCCGGCGTAATCGACTTGAGCGGCCAGAGCGGAGGATTCTGCCCGCTCCCGTCCCTTGCGCAGCTGTTCGTCTCTCTGTTTGACGAGTTCCAGCCGGGTCTCGTCGGGAAGGGCGGCAAGACGCTCCCGGGGAAGCCGGTCGACATAGCGGCCCGCCATCGAGAGCAGCGCCTGATACTGCTTCGAAGAGAGTTTGCCCGTCGAAGAATATTTTTCCAGAACGGAGTTGAAGAATTTTGCGTCGTCGTACAGGCGGCGGCCCGATTTCTGCGGAGGATCGAAGGCGATCCCCTTCAGGAGCGCAACGACCTGTGCCGCGTCGTCGGCGGGAGGCGCGTCGGACTCCTTGGCGGCTTTGAGCCAGGGGGCGAATGTCCGATAGAAATCGGCCATCATTCCCGTCCACGGGATCTCGCCTTCCTCCACCTTGTCGAGCTGCGTCTCCATCTGGGCCGTGAAGCCGATGTCGAAGAGCTCCGGGAGTTTGGCCGTGAGGAAATCGTTGACCGAGAATCCCAGTTCCGTCGGAACCAGTTTCCCCTGATCGCGCCTGACGTATTCCCGGTCCTGAATGGTCCTCAGGATCGTCGCGTAGGTGGAGGGCCGTCCGATGCCGTTGCTTTCGAGATCCTTGATGAGCGCGGCTTCGCTGTAACGCGGCGGCGGCTCCGAGAACTTCTGTTCGCAGTTGAATTCCTTTACGGCGAGAAGCTCCTTTTCGGTCAGGCCTTCGGGCAGGGAAGACTCGTCGTCCTTGTTTTTTTCGCCGTCATCATAGACTTTGGTAAAGCCGGGAAAGACCATGACGGAAGCCGTGCTGCGGAAGGTGTAATTCGAGTCGTCCGTGCCGTGAACGAGGGAGTCGACAGAGGTCTGGTCCAGCAGGGCCGGAGTCATCTGGCTGGCGACAAAACGCTTCCAGATCATCGTGTAGAGTTTCAGCTGCGCCGGTTCCAGAAACGCCGC
>JAFTDL010000263.1 GCA_017454215.1 Lentisphaeria bacterium
GACCCACACGGCGCCTTACAAGTATCCCCGGCAGGTGGAGTTCATCGAGGCCATGCCCAAGACCACCAGCGGCAAGATCCGCCGCAACGAACTGCGCAAAATGAGCAAATGAGCGATGAGGTGACCATCGTTCCCGCGGAAAAGCGGGACCTGCCCGTCATCTCGGCCCTCGCGCCCGAAATATGGCAGCACGCCTACGGCGCCATCCTGTCGCAGGAGCAGATCGCCTACATGCTCGAACTCATGTACGCGCAGGAGGCCCTTCAGGCCGCCTTCGACCGCGGCGTGAAATTCCGGCTCATCAAGTGCGGAGAACGGGTCGTCGGTTTCTTCTCGTTTTTCGAGTACCGGAGAAACCCGCCCGTGCTCAAACTCGACAAACTCTATCTGCTGCCGGCCTTTCACGGCCGCGGCATCGGCAGTCTGGCGCTGCACGATTTGACCGAATGCGCCTCGGACGCGGGCTACGGGGCGATCCGCCTCAATGTCAACAAGCGCAATGCGCGCGCGATCGCGGCCTACGCGAGAAACGGCTTCAAAAAGAAAGAAAGCGTCAAAAACGACATCGGGAACGGTTTTTTCATGGACGATTACGTCATGGAAAAGAAAATCATGTAAGAAAAGGGAGCTCCGGCTGTGGCAGAGGGCGGAAAAATCAAATCATTTCTCTTTTTCATTCTGAAACTGGCCGTGGCCGGCGCGGCGGTCTGGTATCTCTTTCCCCGGGGCGAGGACGCGGAGGCGCTGAAAAGGGGGCTGGGCGATTTCGATCCGCGCTGGGTCGCGGCGGCCGCCGCCGTCTACTTCACCCACATGCTCGTCGCCGCGTGGCGCTGGGGCCGTCTGGCCCGGATGCTGGGCGTCGATCTCAAGGGCTTCGAAGCGGTCTCGCTCACCATGCAGGGTTATTTCTTCTCGCTGGTCATCCCCGGCGGCGCCATCGGCGGGGACGTGGTCAAAATGGGCGTCATCTCAAGGCGTTCCCCCTCGGGTGAAAAGTTCGAAGGCGTGTTCACCGTGCTGATGGACCGCATCACGGGCATGATCGCCCTCTTCGGCATGGCGCTGGTGCTGCTTCCGCTCTGCCGTCAGGTCCTGATGCGGGTGCGGCTTCCGGGGCTGCCCCTCCATGAGCATCTGCAGGAGCTGCTGATGGCCGGAGTCATGCTGCTGTGCGTCGCGGGACTGGCGGCCAGCTGCGTCATATTCTTTCACCGGCAGGTGAGCAGGGTCGCCCTTTTCAGATATCTGATGGAGTTCGGAGACAGGATCACCCACGGCATGGTCTCGCGCATGACGGCGGCGACCGATGTCTACTCCGGCAAGTGGCGGGAACTTCTCTGCCTGATCGTCGTCAGCGTCTTCGGCGTGCATCTGATGACCGCCATTCCCGTCTGTCTGCTGCTGACGGCGCTGGATGTTCCGTACAGCGTGCTGACGGTGGTCACGGCGCTGACGGTGGGCAATATCGTCGGTCTCATTCCGCTGTTCCCGGCGGGCGTGGGCGGCCGGGACGTGGTCGCCGTGCTGATCATGACGGCGGGGGGGATCCCGGGAGCCGAAGCGAAGACCGTCCAGCTGGTGTACACGGCGATCCTGCTTCTGACCAGTCTCGCCGACGGTCTGTTCTTCGTCTTCGACCGGGGCGGAAAGAGCGGAGGACCGGCACAGAAGGAGACGCATCCATGAACGGAACACAGATGGAAATGAATCTCAACCCCGCCCGGGGCAGCCGGCTGAAAGAAGCCCTCGAAAGCGGGCAGTTCGTCACGCTGATCGAGACGCAGGTGCCGCCGGGCGAAATGGACCGGCCTTCGGGCATCCGGCGTCTCGAGGCTCTGGAAAAGGCCGTTCTCGCCCGGGACGACGGCCGCGCCGCCCTCGCCATCGTGGACAACAGCTCGCGTCCCGACTGGAAGGCGGTGGAATTCGCTGCGGCCCTCCCCGAAGAGGACCGCGACCGGCATCTGATCTATCTTTCCGGGACCGGTGCGGACAGAAAAGCCGTTTCCGATCTTCTGCAGATAGCCGCCAACGCCGGTCTGCGCAACATCGCGGCCGTCTCGGGAACGGTCCCCGAAAAGGACCGCAGCGCCCGGAACTGCGGCAAACTCGCCTTCACCGAAAGCACCGAGACCCTGAAGATGCTGGCGGCCCATCCCTGCGGATTCTACGCCGGAGGCACGGTCAATCCTTTTCAGTACACGCCGTGGACGCTGCTGGGAAGTTACTACAAAATGGTCAAAAAGTTCTCCTGCGGGGCCGGATTTCTGGTGACGCAGGCCGGATGGGACATGCTCAAACTGCAGTCCGTCGCCTGGTATCTCACCGGACGCAGTCTCTTTTATCCGCACATCGCGCGGCTGATCCTGCTGTCGCCGGAAAAGGCCGAGACCATCCGTTCGGGCGGCATGCCCGGCATAAAGATCTCGCGGGACATGAAGAAACTGCTGGACCGGGAACTCTCCCTCTCAAAAAATCAGTTCGAAGCCGCCCAGTACCGCCGGCTGGAACTGCAGGCCGCGGGCTGCCGGCTCCTCGGTTTCAGCGGCATCCAGATATGCGGCGCGGACACCCCGGCCAAAGCGGAGTTCGTCATGCAGAGGATCCGTTCCGCCCTTGAGGAATTCACCACTTTCCCCGCGTGGCTTGACGAATACAACGCCTTCATGGCCAGTACCGAAATGGCCCCCTTTGCGGATGACTTCCAACTGTACGACCGTGTCCTGCACCGCAGTTACCCCTTCGATGCGCCGCCCGGGACCCGGGAACTGCCCGCGCCCGACGTTTCCTTCGGCGAAAAGGCGGGCTATTTCGCCAAGGCGTTCCTGTTTTCCGGAACGGAGGGGGAGACGCCCGGACACGCCGGCTGTCTCAGACGGCTGCTGACCGGCTGCCGCGGCTGCCGGGTGTGCCATCTGCCGAAAAAAAGTTTCATCTGTCCCGCCACGTGTCCGATGAAGCTCGTTGACGGCATCTGCGGCGACGCGGAGTCCGACGGCAGCTGTCCGGTCACCCGGCAGGAGTGCGTACATCACCGGATCCTGCGCCTCGCCCACTGGCGCAACCGGCTGCCGGAACAGGAAAATCTCATTTTCACCGCCGACTGAAAAGCGGCATCTTGAAAATTCGGGAACGGCGCCGTATATTATCAGAAAGGAGTGGCATCACGATGAAAAAATTTCTTTTTCTTCTACTCGCTCTGTGTCCGCTTCTGCCCCGTTGCGCGGAAGTCGTCGTGTTCCGGAGCGGAGTCATTCTCGCCGCGGAACTGACCTCGGTGAAACAGCCCGTCGACGATTTCGACGAGGCCGACTTTCCCGAACTGCCGCGCCAGAACCGGATCTACGCCTCGGTGACGCTGTTTCTCTTCCCCGGAAGGAGCCTCTCGCGGTTCGACTTCGTGCTGAACGCCTTCGGCACCGACTGCAAGTGCGTCGCCACACGGACCGGCACGGGCCCGTGGAGGTGCCGGGGAGGCGACATCACCGCGGCGGAAAGAGATAAAAAATACGCGCTTCTCTTCATCCTCGACGGCCGGGTCGCCGGGATCAATGCGACGGAAAGACTCAAGCTGAAATGCAATTTCGGGCCGGCGAAATACGCCGAAACGGGCATTGTCTTCACCAACCGGCGCGGGGAGAACTTCACGGTCTCAGAACAGATATCTCCCGAAGGAATACTCGCTCCCCAGAAATGAAGCAGCCGGATTTTTTGCCCATGACCCGGCAGGAAATGGCCGCGGCCGGGTATGATGAACTTGATATCCTCATCGTCACGGGGGACTGCTACGTCGACCACCCCTCCTTCGGCGCCTCCATCATCGGCAGACTGCTCACCGACTGCGGCTGGCGCGTCGGGATCGTCGCCCAGCCGGACTGGACGGATCCCGAGTGTCTGCGCGTCATGGGCCGCCCCAGGATCGGCGTCGGCGTCACCAGCGGCAACATGGACTCCATGGTCAACCTCTACACCGTGGGACGGCGCAAACGCAAGGAGGACATGTTCAGCGAAAACGGCGTTCCCGGCCGGCGTCCGCCCCACGCGCTGGTGGTCTACACCCAGCTGGTGAAACAGGCCTTTCCCGGCATCCCCGTCATGATCGGCGGTCTGGAGGCCAGTCTGCGCCGGGTGGCCCACTACGACTACTGGCAGGACAAGATCCGCCCCTCCATGCTGCTGGATACGAAAGCCGACATCATGGTCTACGGCATGGGCGAGCGTCCGACGCCCGAAGTCTTCCGCCGTTTCGCCTCGGGAGCCCCCCTCGACGACATTCCCGGCACGGCCCGGCTGCTGGGCAAAAAGGCCGCCGAAGCCTTTTCCCCCGGCGACAGGTACCTCGAACTGCCCAGCTTCGAGGAGACGCTCAAAAACCGCGACGCCATCATGACTGCGACCAAAATGGTGGAGTCCGAAATGAATCCCTTCGGCGGCCGGGGACTGATCCAGCGCTACGGCGACAGACTGCTGGTCATCGAACCCCCTCCCCTGCCTCTGGAACCGGCGGAACTGGACAGGGTGCACGAACTGCCCTATGCCCGGAAACCCCATCCCTCCTACAAGGGCAGGATCCCCGCCTACGAGACCATCGTGACCTCGGTGCAGGCCGTGCGGGGATGCCCCGGCGGGTGCGCCTTCTGCGGCCTCGTGGCCCATCAGGGCCGCTGTGTCATGAGCCGCAGTGCGGAATCGATCCGGCGGGAGGTCGACACCATCGCGAGCAATCCCCGTTTCCGCGGCACCATCAGCGACGTGGGCGGCGCGGCGGGAAACATTTTCGGCAGCACGACCGACAGAAGCATCTGCGCGAAATGCCGCCGTTCGAGCTGTCTCTTTCCCAAGCCCTGCCCGAACTACCACTGCGACGGCATCGCCATGCGGGATCTGCTCCGGGCCCTGCGGAGACATCCGAAAGTCAAGCACGTGTTCATCAACTCCGGGATCCGGCTCGATCTCGCGCTGCGCCAGCCGGAACTGCTGGAGGAGATCATCCGTTACCACGTTTCGGGGCATCTCAAAGTCGCGCCGGAGCATCTGAATCCCAAAGTGCTGAAACTCATGCGCAAAAGTTCAGCGGAAGAATTTTACCAGTTCGTGGAGATCTTCGAAAAACTCAGCAAAAAGTTCGGACTCGAACAGTACCTCGTGCCGCTTTTCATCTCGAACTTTCCGGGATGCACCGACAGGGAGATGAAGACGGTGGACGATTACCTCAACTCCCGCCGCTGGAGTCTCCAGCAGGTGCAGGATTACATTCCCCTGCCCATGACCATGGGAGGCGCCATGTACTACTGCGGCAAGGACCCGGAGGGCAATCCCATTCCGGTCAACCGCGGACTGGCCGAACGCCGTCCACAGATCCACGTGCTGAAAAAACGCCGCTCCGGCAAAGACAAGTACGGAAAATAAACAACCGTTTCGTCCGCGGTTTTCCGAAGGCAGGCAAAAAGACGCGCCGGAAGAAATCCTCTTCCTCCGGCGCGTCCGCAGCGTCAAACGCTCTTCACATTATTTTTTCAACTCGCCTCTGGCGAAGGAGAAATAAAAGCGCAATCCGACATACACGCCAACGACCGCGACGCAAAGGAGGGACAACACCGTAATGAAGTACCCCAGAAACGGGGGAACCTGCGAAACCTTGAGCACATCTCCTGTCGTCGAAAAAAACAGCCGATCGGAGACGTAACGCTTCATGATCATTTCCTGGAAGGCATTGACCTTGCCGCAGAGATCCAGCAGTTCCTGGAACAATATTTTCTCAAGCCGGTTGAACTGGTCCGCAACGACCTTTTTTTCACTGTTTTTTTCACTGTTACGGGGAGCGCCCAGCTGCTTGAGCAGGTGTTCATAGTAGGCCTTGGACGCGGTAAGTTCGGCCATGTTTTCTTTGAATTTCAGCGCATCCGCCGCGTACTTCTCCCGCAGTTCGACGCTCTGGGAACTGCGGATGAGTTCGGAGAGGGAGGCGAAGAAACTGCTGTCAAGACTGTTGAACGTCACGGGCGACGACTGATCGGCCGAGGGCGCCGTCTTGCTTGGAAGAACAGGAGTTCTCGCCTGAAGGATGTTGATCCCCGCGGCAGCGCCATCAAACCTTTCCCTGAGCACCTCGATCCGGCGTTCGAGGTCGAGGATGGCCGAACGCAGGAAGACATCGTCGAGGGAATTCCTCTTATAATCGGGATTTTCGAGAACGAGCAGAAGCAGAGGACGGATACGGTGGAGTTCCAGATCCACCAGGCGGTTCTGTACATCCTCAAGGAGTTCGCCGGACTCGAGCCCGATCTTCTGCCCCATGGTGACCTCCTGAAGTTCCCTGCAGGTCTGCGTCAGGTTTCGACAAACCCGCCGCGCCCGGTCCAGCGTGATCAGCCAACCGTCGAGTGCGACCCCGTCACGCAACCCCTGCACCCGGGCAACGGACTCGGTTCTGGGAACGACCTTTACCTCCAGCTTCGAATAGATCTTGAACCATGTGACCGGTACCTGCCGGAGAATGCGGACAGCTTCGCCCGGCGCAAGTTTCGGCGTGGAGGACATGGCGACCCGAACGGCGGAGTGATCGAGTTTCTGCAGGGCCTCGGAGTACTCCTGTTCGAGGGCCTTGACCTCCGCAAACGAGAGGTTCCTCTTGGAGAACTTGCTCTGATAGGAAGCGGTGAGAATGCTCTTCCGAATGTTGATCCCGGAAATGTAAAAGAGCCTGCAGAAGTCGTCGAAGGACAGTTTTGCACTCAGTTTGTTGTCTTCATAGACCTGCTGCAGAACGACCGTGGAGATGATGTCATTGGCGCTGAACGGCCTGCCGCTGGGATAAACTACGGTTCGGCCGTTCTTGAGCAGCTGCACGGAGATCGGACACTCGTAAGCCGCTTCGCGCGGCACCAGAACGTAAGCTGCGAC